>NZ_JAWRXD010000298.1:0-332 GCF_046535215.1 Priestia sp. SIMBA_032
GTAATATTTGCTCTATAATTGGCAACATATTTTGTTCAAATGGAATGTCGATAGGAAATGGTTTTTGAGAGCCTGGTTTTATTCCATATTGCACAATTTTGTAATGTGTATTGTTTTCAGACTTGAGCACAATTAACTTATAGCGATTATCATCGCCAGCGAGTGAGAAATCAATAGAAGTAGCGTTATATGTTACTTCATCTTTATATATGTACGGCTTTGGCGTACCAATCCAGTCTACTTTTGCTTGTACATTCATGGGCATAGCCTCCTTATATGTATTATAAATAAATAAAAGCCAGCTCTCAATAAAGAGAACAGGCTTGTAATTT
>NZ_JAWRXD010000299.1:0-332 GCF_046535215.1 Priestia sp. SIMBA_032
GTTGCATTGAAATGCAATGTACATTTGTGTTTCAAATTTAATTGGTGGAATAAGGGGAGGGAAAGGGTTCCTATAAAAATACTGGAATAAATTAGGTTACTCATGCGAAAGTAATACAAATGAAATTCTTATTTCTGCTACTACAAGTACTATTGAGCAAATGAAGTATGAAAGTGCTTTTGAACTAGGGGTCACACTGGGACCTGATACATCACATCATCTGCAAATGGTTCGGATCGTTGGAGAGATTACAAAACGCTTAGTTTGAATGGCTGAAAAACAGTTAACAGGTCAATACAGACTACACTAAGAAAATAATCCGTATATATACG
>NZ_JAWRXD010000300.1:0-332 GCF_046535215.1 Priestia sp. SIMBA_032
ATTGCCATATTCTTTATATAGCTCTTGTATTTTTTGTATGTATTGATATAACAATTCCGGCTGCACATGTAATTGCTCAATTGCAACCATTTGCTCAGATACAGCTAATAACAACTGTTCTGTCTCTTTTTTTTCTTCTTTCTTTACAATAGGCTCTTCTTTCGTTACCGATTTTTTAGAAAGAATATAATCTTTTTTCTCTTCTGTTGGTGCTTCTTCTCGTTTCGTTTTCTCCGTTTGCGGCTGTTTTTTATTTTCCATTCTCATCGTACGATCGAATGAAGAATCTTCATTTTTTGATTGTACTTCTAGCCCTTTTTCTTTTTGCGGAG
>NZ_JAWRXD010000301.1:0-332 GCF_046535215.1 Priestia sp. SIMBA_032
TCACCTACGGATTCTGAAAAACATTCTGTTTTAGCAGGTGTTGTTGGAGATATTGAACGTGTCGGTGATCATGTAGAAAACCTTGTAGAACTTGTAGATTTCCAAATTTCAAACCGTGTTTCACTATCAGATGAAGCATTAGCTGAATTAAACGAAATGCTAGAATTAACGATTTCAACACTGCAAGACGCAGTTGAAGCTTTAACAAACTTCGATACTGCACTAGCTCAAACTGTTATTGCAAAAGAACGCAAAATCGATCAAATGGAACGTGTTCTTCGTAAACGTCACGTATTACGTCTAAACGAACGCAGCTGTTCAGGTGATGCAAG
>NZ_JAWRXD010000302.1:0-331 GCF_046535215.1 Priestia sp. SIMBA_032
GTCGATCAGTCGTCGCTTTAGGCAGGTTCTGAGCGGTCCATGTCAATGTCAGAGGAGGCGCTCTCTGCAGTGTCCTTTGGCAGAGCCCTGAACACAGTTTCGCCGTTGATTCTGAGCATGGAGATGTAGAGCAGCCGGCCTTTAAGACTTGCACCTGGCTGACCTTTCTTCTCCCCTTTTTGATACGTAAACGGTGATATCCAAATATCACCTATCGTGAAACCCACGAGGACCTTATCGTCCGAGTTGATTTCTTCCCTGCAGTGACGAATCAGCGTATCTGCTTCAGCGCCAGTGACCCGGCAATCGATATAGGTGTATTGAACGTCAT
>NZ_JAWRXD010000303.1:0-331 GCF_046535215.1 Priestia sp. SIMBA_032
GTATGCGATAATCTGCCAATTCACATTCTAATCCTAAAATTCTTTGAATCGCATTGTATATCGCTTCAATACTACCAGAACCAGTGGCTGCATCTTCATATACATTTCCTTCCTCATCCTTAAGCACAACTGTTGCGCATTGTGTACTATTTGATACGAAATGCACTTGTAATTGCGTAATGTTATATTGCTGGGCTGCAAATGCTGCTTCACCAAGCATAATTGCGCGTAAATCTTCCTCAGTAATTTCCTTTTTACGATCCGCCAATTTTTTAAATGATTCGAATGCCGCATCTCGCTCTTCATTTGTAAATTCATAACCAAGCTCTTT
>NZ_JAWRXD010000304.1:0-330 GCF_046535215.1 Priestia sp. SIMBA_032
AATAATAGTAAGCACGATAAGATAAATAAATATATTCCACACCATAAAAGGATCTAGAACCAATTAACAGTTTATCTTCTAACTCTTTTAATTTTGCATAACCAAGTGTTCTAGATTTATTCTTTTTCCCTTTTTGGTAGCCGAATAGATTTAGGAACTGTGACTTTAACATGTAGGGCTGATGATGGAGCATAAATGTAAATAGATTATGATAATGCTTCATGATGAATAAATGTAATTCATCACTTAATTTTCTTTTATGTGGATCTTCCTGAATGTCATGTAAGTTTAAGATATAAGGTGAATTAGTATTATTCATAATTTCATGTA
>NZ_JAWRXD010000305.1:0-330 GCF_046535215.1 Priestia sp. SIMBA_032
GATTTTCGGAAGGCGAATGCGGACCCTCGGATGATGATTCCGATGGCTGCCAACGAAAGCGGAATGTAGAGCGTTGAGGCGATTGCTGCGAACGCTGGTGGGAAGACGGTCCACGCCAAAACGATGACGAAGATGAGCCAAACGTGGTTGGCTTCCCACACCGGTCCTAGCGAATGTTCGATCAACGACCGTTGTTGTTTTCCGCGCTGGCCCGGACCGGCGATAAGGTCCCAGACGCCGCCTCCGAAGTCCGCTCCAGCAAGGAGGACGTACGCTGAAACAGCGATCCAGGTCAGTGCGAGTAGGGCGTTTGCGAGGATCAGTTGCATG
>NZ_JAWRXD010000306.1:0-329 GCF_046535215.1 Priestia sp. SIMBA_032
GTCAAGATGGCGGTAAGGCAGGCGTCCAAATAGCGCTGCAACCATTTTTTGAACGGCGGGCAGTCGTGTGGCACCTCCCACCAGCACCAGGTTGTCGAGCTCTTGTGGGCGCAGTCGAGCATCGCGCAGGGCTTGTTCCAGAGGGGCGCGCAATCGAAGGAGCAGTGGGGCCCAGATGCGCTGTGCCAATTCACTGTCCAGCCGCCACTCAAGGCGTCGGCCCGCGTGCTCCCAGCTTAGTGACCGAGGCCCTTCGAATAGTTGGCGCTTGAGCTGTTCAACAGCGTCTTCAAGGCTGGCGAGTGCCTTTGCGTCAAGCTGCTCGATGG
>NZ_JAWRXD010000307.1:0-328 GCF_046535215.1 Priestia sp. SIMBA_032
GAGCATACGTATGATGTTTGCCAAGAGCGAGGTCAGCGGGTGACCGGATCGTCATCCGACAGCAGCCCGAGGTCCCCCGTGCGGGGCATGCTCTCCCAGTCACCGGGCCCCATGCACGCGAAGGCGCCGGCGATCGTTGCGAGCTCCAAGCAGTCCGCGACTCCCGCGCCATCGAGCCGGCCGCGGAGGAACCCGGCCACGAACGCGTCGCCCGCGCCGACAGTGTCGACGACCGGAACGGTCAGCGCCGGGCGCCGGGTCACCACGCCCTCCGTGAACGCGAGGCTGCCCGAGGCTCCCCGCTTGATGACCGCGAGGGCCGGCCCCT
>NZ_JAWRXD010000308.1:0-328 GCF_046535215.1 Priestia sp. SIMBA_032
GGAAGTTTTGATATATCCTCCATTTCAATGTTTTGAATGATCTCAATAACGGTATGGGGGGACTCCTTTAATAATTTCTTCAATGGTTTAAGAGAAATATTAAATAATCTACTACACTCCTTAGTACGCTCTTTGTTATATTTAATAATTCTGGCCAATTCTTCTACAGTCGGATCAAATAAAGGATTTGTAACCTCTACATACTCAGACATTACTGTTTCTAATTTACAATCCATTTTGTTAATAATATAAAGGCCCCATTCCTTAAACGCATCTTCTAACGTACATGGATAGCCATACACCTCTAAACAGTACTTCCTTTCAAATG
>NZ_JAWRXD010000309.1:0-328 GCF_046535215.1 Priestia sp. SIMBA_032
TATTGGGGTAACGGATATAATCCCGTACTTTGGTCCTATTTTAGGAGCGATCCCGACGTTAATGATTGCAGCAACAGTATCAACGAGTTTACTTATTAAGGCGGGGATTACGATTGCTATTTTGCAATTTGTGGAAAGTAACATTTTATCGCCTTACATTGTTGGTAAGTCACTTCGTATGCATCCTGTTATTATTATGCTTGCATTACTAGTTGGGGGGGAAGTAGCTGGTATTGTAGGGTTACTAATATCGGTTCCGATTTTAGCAGTTATTCGTACTGTCATTGTTCATGTGAGACCTCTCTTGAAAAAAGAAAATGTGTAAGTA
>NZ_JAWRXD010000310.1:0-328 GCF_046535215.1 Priestia sp. SIMBA_032
TTTTTCCATCCGGATTTTTTTCTAAATTATGATATAAAGATTCTTTTAAACTCTTTTCTTTTTTTAATAGCTTTTGTAAATCTGCAAATTTATTCATTTTGTACAGCGCTTCTGCACGTAAATGTACAAAGTAAGTGTTATAAGCATGATATGGCAGCTGAGTATTTATGTTATCTATTACCGCTAACATCTCTTCATATTGCTCTAAATCTAATAAATACTTTACCTTCTCAAAATGAAAATATGGTACTTGTGGGAACTTTACAATCGCATCATCAATTAACTGTATCGCACGTTTTTGTTCTCCTTTATTCGCATACAATTGTGA
>NZ_JAWRXD010000311.1:0-328 GCF_046535215.1 Priestia sp. SIMBA_032
GGGCCTCACTGAGTGCTGCACTTGCAGAGTTGAGCAGCGCATTTAGCGCGTCGAGGTTACTCGGGGTGTAACGGTGATTGCCCCCTTCACTCATCACACGAGGCCCTGACTGATCCAGCTATGAATGGTACTCCAGACCATGGCCAGATTTAGACTCCTCTCCCGCTCAGCCATTACCATTGCGACATCAAGAACAGACCGAGGATCCTTTAAGTTGGTGTTGAGCTCTTTGGTAAGGTTGACCCAATGGTTCCATAGAACAGCCTCATCCTCAGCCCCAACATGAGGCCAACGCCCTCTGCGCAGCGGTACACCAAGAATTGAGCGC
>NZ_JAWRXD010000312.1:0-328 GCF_046535215.1 Priestia sp. SIMBA_032
GCGACGTCGAGCATGGTCACGCGGCTGCGCTGGGCGGCGGAAAATGAAGTCACGGTGGAAGGCCTTTCTTATTGGATTGGGTGGACTTGGCTGTGAAATCAATCAATGAAACCGGTTTCAGAAAACACCAATCGACCAAGAACGTCAAGCAGGCGTGTAGTCGATTGTCGGATAGGCGCTCTGGTTAAAGCGACGAATGGTAACGCCACCCTGTTAATTCTGACAGTTTCGCAGTGTTGGCGAGGGGTGTTTACTTCTTTCAAGTCGTCGCAAAAGAAGGGAGTTCGAAATGTCCGATTCCAGCCCGTTCGTTTCACATCAGACCGTC
>NZ_JAWRXD010000313.1:0-328 GCF_046535215.1 Priestia sp. SIMBA_032
CAGTCAGCCGTGGAATCGGAAATCACGAGTGCAGCATGGTGTTTTCGCAGTAACGCAATAAACTCAGCCACGCCGATGCTGGGATGGCGTATCTCGATGGCGTGACGAATGCGTCGATTTGACTTCACGTCGAACCACGGCGCGCGCACGCGCGCGTCATGCGACTGAGCAAGACGCGCGGCAGCCTCGAAGTCGACAGGTAACAATTCGAGGAAGGCGCAGAACGTTGTGGGAACAAAAACGAAGCTTGGTGGAAACTGCCATAGAAACGCTGCCAGTTTTTCATCCAGCGATAGCACGCCCGAAGCGAAAAAATTGGCGAGGGCGG
>NZ_JAWRXD010000314.1:0-327 GCF_046535215.1 Priestia sp. SIMBA_032
TACTTTTTAATCCATTTTCTCAAAACCGCAGTACGGGATATATTATATTTTTGAATAACTTGGCTTAACGAATAATGCCCTGATAGATAATCATTGACGGCTGCTAATTTTAGATCTTTAGAATAAGATTTCCAAGACGTTGCGTCTGTCAAGCCGTCTTCACCGTCCATTTCATATCTTCTCTTCCAGTCTCTAATCGTACCAGGATCAACAGAAAACTTTGCCATAATGTCGGCTATTGAATGATGCTCATCTTCATAAAGAGCTAAAATAGCCAATTTTTCGTTTTTAGAATATTTTATTCGAGCCATAGTAAAAACTCCCCTT
>NZ_JAWRXD010000315.1:0-327 GCF_046535215.1 Priestia sp. SIMBA_032
GTGCGTGAGCGAATCATCGACGCGGCCATCGACGTCTTTGCGATCTCAGGATTCCGCGCGAGCACGATGAAGGACATAGCCGACCGCGCGGGCATCAGCCAGCGCGGACTCGCGCACCATTTCGCCAGTAAGTTCGACCTGCTCTCGGCGGTCTTGTCCGTGCGTGAGCAAGAGAGCGCTTCGCTCCTCGCGCCCTCGCCCTCCGGCCACCCCGTCGATGCGCTGGAATCCATGCTCGAGGTCATCGCGGACAACAACAAGCGACCGGGGCTTGTCGAGCTCTACAGCATTCTCGCGGCCGAGGGCACGACAGAGGACCACCCTGCC
>NZ_JAWRXD010000079.1:0-615 GCF_046535215.1 Priestia sp. SIMBA_032
ATGAGCACCAAGGTAGATACGGTTACCGTCGTATTACCTTAGAGCTGGGTAGACTAGGGTATTCTATTAATCACAAGACCGTATATAGACTGATGAAAGAATTAGGATTAAAGAGCCTCGTGCGACTCAAAAAATATCGCTCGTACCGTGGGAAAACAGGAAGGATCGCTCCTAACATTCTTAAACGCGACTTTGAAGCGTCTAAACCAAATGAAAAATGGGTCACAGATATTACAGAGTTTCACCTGTTTGGAGAGAAGCTTTATTTATCCCCTATTCTAGATCTTTTTAATGGTGAAATTGTCTCTTATCATATAGACAAACGGCCTGTTTTTTCCCTTGTGACAACAATGTTGAATGAGGCATTTAATCACTTACAAGTCGGAGAACGTCCAATACTCCATTCGGATCAAGGGTGGCATTATCAAATGACAAAATATCAGCATTTACTCAAAGAAAACAATATTACTCAAAGTATGTCCCGTAAGGGAAATTGTTTCGATAACGCAGTCATTGAAAACTTCTTTGGTCTATTAAAATCAGAGTTACTCTATCTCCAAGAATTTGAGAGTATGGAGCACTTTCAACAGGAATTAGAGAGGTATATTGTTTATT
>NZ_JAWRXD010000316.1:0-326 GCF_046535215.1 Priestia sp. SIMBA_032
GACGATTTCAGCTCATCTCCAGAGATTATACGTGCTGTTCCATAAGCATGGACAGCTAGATAGTCCCATGTAGGAACCTCTTCATCTTGATACCAACTAGATGAAATGTAAGCGTGAGGTCCTTGAAAAATGAGTAACACATCGCTATTATTGTCTAAAGTTTTTTTCTGCATGTTTCCATATGCAATGTGCCCAGTTGCATAGATTTTCCCTTCATCTTCCCGAATTTCCAAGGGGATATGCGTAGCTAAGGGACGATGTTCATTAACAGTAATCAATAAAGCAAACGAGTTAGACTTCATAATTTGAACTGCCTCATCATGATT
>NZ_JAWRXD010000317.1:0-326 GCF_046535215.1 Priestia sp. SIMBA_032
GTAACTATTTTTCATACTTTCTGGGGATTAAATGCTTTAAGGAAAGATGAACATGTGAATGTAAAGAAAACATTTATAGAAAAAGTATTTGGAAAAATGATGCCACGCGGTGCTGATAAGATGGGATTATCCAAAATGAATTTTGCTGGCATGGGGCCGAAGATGATTAAAGGCATTATGAAAAAACATAACGCAATGCCTTTGCCAGATTTAATTGATTTGGCGAAAGAACAAGGAATTAAACTTGTAGCTTGTCAAATGACAGTAGATTTATTAGGGTTAAAAGAGGAAGAGATTATGGAAGGGGTAGAGTTTGCAGGTGTAGG
>NZ_JAWRXD010000318.1:0-326 GCF_046535215.1 Priestia sp. SIMBA_032
CCGGTTATTTTTGTAGAAGATACGCTATCTGCACTGCAAATGTTAGCGAAAAACTATCGCGATCAATTGGATGTTAAAGTTGTTGGTGTGACAGGTAGTAACGGTAAAACATCCACGAAAGATATTGTGACAAGTATTCTCGCGACTAAGTTCAAAGTTCAAAAAACAGAAGGAAATTTCAATAACCATATTGGGTTACCTCTCACTATTTTAAACTTAGAAGAAAATACAGAAGTAGCTGTATTAGAAATGGGTATGTCAAGCCGAGGAGAGATTGAATTTTTATCTAAGTTAGCTCGTCCTAATGCAGCTATCATTACGAATAT
>NZ_JAWRXD010000319.1:0-326 GCF_046535215.1 Priestia sp. SIMBA_032
TATAACATCGTCTTCCCGACTGGTTTATCCGTAGCCCATTTTGAAATTTGAAATTGGAATAAAACAACTAATAGTCCGTTTAACGCCATTAAATATGGATATGGATTATTCGCTCCAAAAATACGCTTCATTTCGTTATCAAAATGTAGTGGCAACATGCCTTCTGTTTGAGAAAACCCCATCGAAATGATAATACCTGCTAATAAGTAAATCATTAATGCCTTATCTCGCATGACAATTTTCCAAACTGCCCCAGATTCCTTTTCTTTATGTTCTTCCTTATCTGTCCTCTTTGGCATCGTCTCTTGAATAAGAAGTAATACAAG
>NZ_JAWRXD010000016.1:0-77718 GCF_046535215.1 Priestia sp. SIMBA_032
ATCAGAGTTACTCTATCTCCAAGAATTTGAGAGTATGGAGCACTTTCAACAGGAATTAGAGAGGTATATTGTTTATTTGAACTGAACCCAAAAAGTTAGACACGTTATTTAGGCAGCTATGGAGATGGTACGATAAACTGGACACTAAATTAAGAGAAAAAGGTGATTCGGTTTATGGGTAGAAAGGAGAAGAAACTTCTAGTGTCTAATCATTAGTTTTCTTCTTCATAAGTCATACATCCCTAAGTTTTGGACAATCCTATTAAAAGGTTGTCTTGGTGAGAGGAGAAGAGAGAAAATACTAGTAAATATTATTATGGGATTTATTGTACCTTGGATTTTTGGATTTATCTTATACAAAAAGGAATCTATAATTGTCCTTTTAATTGCACCTGTAGGAATGACAGTAGCCTTTATACTAAATGAGTGGGGGACTAATTATTTTTGGCAGTTTGAACCAAATTTTAGAAATCGAAGTTTATCTGCACTTCCTTTGAATATGGGTTTCTACCCTGTCCTAGCTTCTTATTTAGTTTATTTTAAAATAAAAAAGAGGGTTAATACCTTTCTGCTTTTAATTTGTTTTACTCTTTTTACTACAGGTTTTGAAGGCATTGGTTTAATCTTTGGAAAAGTAGAGTACTTTAATACTTGGAATATCATTGGAACTTTTATTAGTTATTTAATAGCATATATTATTATTTATGGTTATTATCAAAGTTTGGTAAAACATCAAATTTTTAAAAATTAAGCTCTACTTTCTACCAGTTGCTCGAATTAAATGATTTGTAAGAAAGAGAATAGCAAAGGGACCGATCAAAGCAATGAAGTATACAATAAAGACTTTGTATAATTTATAATTCATGTATAGTAAATCCACCTTTATCTACTAGAGTGAGTATTGAAGGGTTTCTTAAATAGAATGTTCAACTAAAGAAAAACTCATTCATGCTCATTAAAAAGCGAAAAAGCTACTGGGACCTAATCAGGAAATTTTTCTGTTGCGTATCATACACTGAACTATATTTAAAAATTATAATTTTCACTAAAGTGCTCATAATATGATAAATACGTCAAAAGGAGATACAAAAATGCTTATTAAAAAGATACTAATATTTTTACCACTATTCCTTTTTGTTGTTTATTCCTCTACGCACGCATTAGCGATGACGAGTACTTTCAGAATTGTAAATGATAAAAACGAGACGATTGCTTCAAAAGAAGTTTCATTTCAAGAAGGTGAGACATTATACGAAGTAACAAAAAGGGCCTTTAACATAGAAGAATCCCAAGGGAATATTATATCTATAAATGGTATCCATTCAATTCCAAAGAAAAATATACATTGGGCTGTTTTTGTAAATAGGAATTTTATAGAGTTAGGTTTAGATGAAGTCACGCTCAATGAAAATGATGATGTAGTATGGGCTTTGAAAAATTGGGATAACCAAGAAATTTTAAAGTGAATAACATAGAAAATTAAAACATCCTACAAAAAGTAGTTGGTTATTATTCTAACTACTTTTTTGTAAGTTGTAATTTCCGATAATGATGATTATGTTAACTGTGTCTGTATATTGTATTCACCTCAAGCTTCTTTTTTAAGAATAAAATAGTAAAAAGCAGAAATTCCCAAACTGACAAATATAATAGGTAGCACAATCATTGTATGTTCACCTTCTTTTTCATAAGGCCTGTTGGGATAGACGTTTCAGCTGTTACTGGAGAGTCAAAAAATACTCTTTTTAATTTTTTATATTCAAAGAAAAGTAAAGCTATACTCATACAGGTTAACAAGGTGGTAACAGAACGAGCTGGTATTTCAAAACAAAAGTCAAGAATAGTAATATTTACTGTGATAGGTAAGTAAATAATGTTCCCTAAAGTTGCTGTCTTTGGAATTACTAATAATAAGGCTGCTGTTATTTCTCCAAAAGCAATAAAAAGATTATATGTATCCGAATATCCAAAGAAATGCCATGCTAATTGCATTGCTGAGTCCTTTGTCGAGTCATATATAAAGTCGCCAGTAGAAAACTGACCTGGATAGATTTTAGCAATGCCGTAAATCAAGAAAGTTAATGCTAAAGACCATCTAAAGGTAGTAATAATCGTCATTCTAAGCTTTTTTAGAAATGTACTTCTATTCATCTGTTTTCCCACTTTCTGTTTCCGTTTTAATAAACCTATTTTGTATTTCTTTACTAGGAACGAGACAACTTTCTTTCTTTCCAAAGAATCGATATCGGTTCTTTGCAATAAAACGGTACACTTTATCTCTGATTTTTTTAGGTATTATCCAAAAGAGAACGAAGAACCTTATAGGTCCGGTAAGCTTATTTATGATATGTAAGATTGCTGTAGATTCAGTATATATTTGATCTTTATCAATTAAGATAATGGAATCCAATTGCTTATTATTCAGATTGTGATCTGTTATTAATGAGGATGCTAAATCTGATTGAAGAGACAAAAATTTAAATATGCCTTTAGGATCCCTTTTTATAACAAATTGAACCCAATGATTACATACGTTACATATACCATCAAACATAATAATAGGTTGATTGTCTTTTTTAAACTTCAATATATTTCATTCCCTTACCTAAATGTAAATATTTTCTACAATTAATTATAATACGAGATTTAATAAAGCTCACCTAACAATAATGTAAGATGGACTTACAATTTTGTTAGGTGAGCTTTATTTTTTTAAGAAGAGTGCCTAGAAGTTGTATTATGTAAACTTGTTTTGTATATGGTATACAAAGAAATCATTGAGAGAAATATTAAAATAAAGTTAAAAAGTTTGGAGAAGAAATGAATGAATACTATTTTAGAGGATTTTTACGAATTAAGAGAAATACTAAGTTCTTTTGACACTCTTCAGAAGCAGTACAACTGGTTGTTAACTGATTTAGATGGATCTTTACCAGACAAGTACCTTGATCACTTTATTGATTATAGAATTTACACTAATGGGACAAAAGAAAGTACTTATTGGATTACAGGTGAAAAGCTTACAGAGCTCGCCAATAAAGAGGAAATATATTTTGCCTGGGGAGTTTTTTCTGCCTTCAATAAGAACGAACATATAGATTTAGATATACTTAAGGAAGAACCTTATGCTGATGGAAATCCAAATTTTTGGGTTGAAAGACCAACTATCCAGCATCCCAAAGCAATGACAGAATTAGTTTTATGGGACTCATCTTTAGTATTACTTTTGAGTAAGGATGAAGAAATATCTACTAATTTCAGAAATAGGTTTAAAGAGTTTAAAGATCTTGAAGTATATAATAAGGAACCTTCTTAAAAATAAAGATAGAATAATTGAGTCTATAAATGAAAAAGTGCGAGGAGTTTTAGCAGATATGAAAAAAAGAATTGCTAGTTATATTATCTTTACTTTATGGTCTTTGTTCTTGTTTTTTTTATGGATTATTTTTTCATTTTCAAAAGGTACAGATGGAGAATGGTGGTCTATTTATCGTTTAAATCCTGATAAATATGGACCATGGTCTTTGGAATTTTCTTATATAAAGATTATTATCGCTGCTATTATCTCATTGATAATAGCTCGTATTATAACCCTTGGATTTAAAAGAAAATAGGCTTTTTATACACTTTCATTGTTAGAGAACCTAAGAATATAAACTTGATTTCCGATAATAGGTTTTATGTTACCTAGAAATGAATATCCTCTATACAGAGTCGATGTTGAAAATAGGAGTAATGAAGGGAGAGACTATAATGTTAGGAGTAGAACGTGGCTTAGTAAAATTAGAACCTTATAATGATAAATGGAGTAAGTTATTTGATAAGGAGAGAGAATTATTATCTTCTCAATTAAAGAATCTTATTGTTGAAATTGAACATGTGGGAAGTACATCTATTGAAGGTCTATTTGCTAAACCAATTATTGATATTGCAATTGGAGTTAGCTCTTTGGATGTAATTATAAAATTAAAAGAAAAAGTGAAGGAACTTGGGTATGTAGAAGTACCTGTAAGTTTAGATGGCAAGCATGTTTTTGCAAAGTATAAAGAAAAGAAAATCACTCATTTTTTACATGTAATGATCTATAAGCAGAATCTGTGGCTAGATCAAATTTCCTTTAGAGATTATTTACGATCAGCTCCTGATGCAAAGTTAGAGTATATAAAACTAAAAGAAGAACTAGCAAATAAATACCCGAATGATGTTATTTCATATACAAATAATAAAAAGAAGTTCGTTGAGGACATACTAAAAAGGGCAAAGAAATTGTAATAGTGATGAATATAAATAAAACCTTAGGAATCTGTGAATTTTTAAGGTTCTGTTTATTCTGAGCCGAGAATATCTGTTATGGTAACTAGAAATATATTATACTCCAAGAAAAAAGGTATTTGTTTCCTTTTTCGCTGTATATTATAGTGAATATACGGTGCTAAAAATAGGAGGAAATTAGATGAAGAAATTCTTTAAAAGTGCTTTAAAGGTATCAATAGCCTTTTTAGTCACTTCGATAATTTTGTACATAGTAATAATCGGGGTTCCTCTGTCACGAACTTTTACAGCAAGCACTGTTGGTACACTAATACAGATTGCTGTACCTATTCTAAGTTTAATTACTATAATGGGTTTTATTTATTCTTTCTTTATTAAAGGTAAACAAAAATTCGTCTTCTTAGTGTTTCATTTTGTTTCTATATGCATTATTTCATTTGGTATATATGTTTCTATAGCTCTACGAGACTTTGCACCTTAAAAATTAATCATGAATAAAAAAGAATCCTTTGCTATTAGCAAAGGATTTTCAAATTTATTGGAATAGGGGAATATGTTATTAGTGTAGCCAGATTTGTAGATTCATATACATATATCTTAAAAAATAAATGTTATGATTGAACATTATCTTAGAAAATAACTTCATTTGAGTTCTGTTGTTAGTTAAGTAAATATTAAAGTATTTTAGTTATTATTAAAGTTTTACTATTTACAGTTAGTGACGACAAATACGCAGTTTTTCTACAACATGAGTAAATAATAAAGTATTTATAAATAAAATAAATTAGATATTACTTTTAATTTTATTAATACTTAATAATTTTTATTTTTTAGTTAAGATATTTAAAACTATATCTTTTCAGTTTAATAGTACCAGTATGTATCCGAATTAAAAGTTAGTATAATGTTTGTAAAATTTTTCAAATATTATAAGGTATTATTTTTAGTTAAAATAGACTAGTATCAACTTAACTATACATATGGAGGAATAATCACCAATGAGTAACACTTTTTACAAAAATATTAGTTGCTATTCTAATAACATTGTCTTTGAAAATGAACGTGCTTTATCTTATACGACATTACTTAAAAAGAGTGGAAAAAAAGCAAATAAGAAGTTTATTGTGATTGACAAATATCTAGACATAACTTTCTCTTTAGAAATGCCCCTTGAACTTCGTTCAGAGGAATGTGTACACATGTACCCTTCTAACCCTTTAACATTTCGTGTAATGGGAGCCGATACTAGTGTACATAACACTATGAAGAAGTATTATGAAAGTATTGGGGAAAGTTGGGAACAATTCAAGACTGAATTCTTTACCGAATACAGTAGGACAGTAAACCCTATGCTTTTTCAAATGGAAGATAAATAAAAGACGGTCAGAATGAATCTAAGGATCAATCATCAGAACCAAATAAAAAATATTTGTATAGAAGATTTTCTCCATTATAGAGAGAATATTGGATTATAAGGATAAAAAAATGGATAAATATCGATTTATAAAAGCACAGCTGGCGAAAACAAATAAAAAAAACGACGAAAATTATGTTATTACACGTATTTGGAATCGTCTTGATAATTTAGATATTAAATTTATTACACAACAATATGTGATTCGACCTGATGGTAAATATGCTTTGACCGACATGTATTTTCCACAGTTAGGTATACATATAGAAATTGATGAGGGGCATCACAAAACAAATATCGAATCAGATAAAGCAAGAGAAGAAGATATAGTCAGAGTAACTGACCACGAAGTTAAAAGAATAGATGTCGCAAAAGGGTTAATTAGTATTCATCAGCAAATAGAAGGTATTGTACAGGAAATTAAAGAAAGATTATTAAAAGAGAAAGATAAGTTTGTACCTTGGGATATAGAAAAAGAACAAAGCCCCCAGACATACATTGAAAGAGGCTTTATTTCGTTACATGATAATGTTGCTTTTCGTACAATTGCTGACGCATGTAACTGCTTTGGGCATCGTTATAAAGTCTGGCAAAAAGGAGCTGCATCTCATGTCTATGAAAAAGATACGGAGTTATGGTTTCCAAAGTTATTCCCTAATGGAACTTGGGATAATTCCGTTTCTGAAGATGGAATTATCATTTTGGAAAGAAATCTAGATGAGATTGAAAACCAGAGATATTTAAAAGGAATTGTCGATGGACGAATTGGCACTAGAATAAGACCTCATAAACGCATTGTTTTTGCAAAAGTAAAGGGACCATTAGGAGATATTATGTATCGATTTAAAGGCAAATATCAATTAAATATTAACAAATCCTTTAAGTCCGGTTGCATAGTTTGGGAAAGAATATCTGAAAGGGTAAAAACTTATCCTTCAAGATAAATAATAGCGTGTATAGTATTTATATCCACAATCTAAGCTTCTATTTCCTTTTTCAAACTCAAGCCTGTCCTGCTGTTTAAAGAGTTAGATGAATAAGAGTCTAACTCTTTTTTGTATTAGTACACGAATCATTTTTCACATTATTCATTAACTAGAACCTTATAGTAAGTAAAAAAGAAAGGTAAAGATACCTTTCTTTCTATAGGGCTAACTTAGTTTTGTTTGGATGCCAGATTATCGAGTTTCCAATGTGTATTGTCAAACGGATCATTTTGACTATCTATGTATAAGTAGAAGTTTTCTAGTTCCCTTGCATCTTTAATTAAAAAGGAAACATCAAAAACCATAGATTGCCCTTGAGGGAGATTTTTAAATTTCTGAGTTTCGTTAGGAAGGGCTTTCCCTATAAATTTTTGATGTGTTTTCTCATTTTCTACCCAAAACTTCAAGGGAGAAAGATCAACACCTGTGCCATCATCATGAACATTCTCTACTTTAACTTGAGCCTTAATTGTGCCTGAACTCTCATTAGCTTCTTCGTATGTTCCATTCAAAACAGAAATACCATAATCCCCGCCTTTTACACTTTGTCGATAAGACATAGTTCCGTTTTCTAATTGCTCCCTCTCTAACCTTTCTTGCTTTTCCGAAGGAGATAGGGTACTTTCAACTTTTTTTTGTGGTTCTGCTTGAACGGTTTCTTTCTCATCACTACAAGCTGTCATAAGGCTTGTAATCATAAATGCTATGCAAGCTGTTGCTATGATTGATTTCATCGTATATCCTCACTACATTCAAAATTTTAGTATCAGGTTAATTCTACATTAAAAAGAAATAAAAGGAATTATATTTTTGTGAGAATATGACATAACGTATAAAAAGGTTAATTACTTTTTATACGTACATTAAGGTTTATTTCAGAGAATAAATAGACGTTTTTTTATTTGTTTTTTTATCGTCTAAAAAAGTGTACCTTTTGGGACTGTCTATATTGAACAGTCTTAAGGACAGATTATGTGTTATATCCTCAATGAAGGATTGGATTACTAGTGATACTCTTTTGTTCTGTACTAATGGGCAGTCAAGAAGAGGTTCTATTTTTGTAAAAACCATGATGAAAAGTCTGTGATATAATTACTCAAGATTAAATGTAGAATTTAGTTTTTGGAGGAAATTTTTGAATAGAGAGAAAAAGACAAGAGGCTTAAAAAGAAAAACAAAGAAGTTGATACAACGTTTAACAGAAGCAACAACTGAATTTCCTAGTGAATTCTGGCATGGATATTGGCATTTACATTTACCTTGTTCTCAAGGATTTATTAATTCCAATAAGACGCCGCATGCCATTAAGAGGCTTTGTCTTCAGACTTTAGTAGATAGAACCAAATATCTTATAGATCTGAAACAACCATCTACAGAGACAATCCGTGTAATGTCTGCAATAGATATACCCGACATATGGTCTTCTCAAATCATTGTGTTTTCAGGCGACAGTCATTATGAGGGTTTCTTTGATCGAGATAATGAAGAACAACAATGGATTCCTCTCCCAAAAGAGCGTGATTTATCAAGAGAATGGCAGTTGATCCTGCCTGACGATATGGCCATATGGGGTTATCTTGTGAAAAATTTTGATGAGGGAGATACGTACGAAAGCGAATTGTGGTTTATTGGCGAAAGGGATTAAACATATTAATGGTTTCATCAACTTACGTGTGCTTAAGTTGATGGGGGAGGGTTGCTGTGGCAGCCCTTATGGTTTAAAAGGAGAAGAATATGAGAGAAGCAATTAGATCCCAAATAGGTAAATTAATAGGCTTAAATTTACGATACGCTGGAAGAGCGTCGAATCTGTTTTGGCTTGGGTTTGGAGAAATGATTTCAGTAACCAGAAGAGGAAAAACTGAGGAATTAGCTGAATACGCTTTAGATATTCAATGTTCGTGGCGTATTACCAAGGACAATAAAATATTAGTAGGCTCACGGGATTTCTATTCTCCAAGAACAGGATGGAATGAGGAAAACGATGATTTTGATTGGGATGTGCAAGGAAATAATAGATTTGATGAACGAATTGAACCCTTTATAGAAAATGCAAAAGAACATGTAACTGTAGAAAGGGTTGAACCAGACGAGGTAGGAGGACTAAAAATCTTTTTATCTCAAGGTTATTTATTGGAGGTATTCCCGGATACTTCAGAAGATGATGAATACAGTGAGTTCTGGAGATTTTTTAACCGAAGAGAAAACAGCCCTCACTTTGTTGTCACAGGTAATGGCATTGAAAACGAGTAATTTCCGATGAAAGGGTATTTTGGTTGAAGATTAGGAGAGGTTTTTATGAAGAGAGGAATAAGTTTTGAGATTCCCAATGAATGCGGAACCTTTCTAGGGGATGTACTAAAGCCAATAGATATAACAGATTTTATTTGGCGAGTTAGTAATGAAGAATCATATCTAGAGGTGAATGATAAAGTAGATGAAGAACTCTTCCCTGAAGAGAAAAAAGTAATGCCAGGTACTGAACTTAAAAACCTATTAGAAAACAATGTCTATTATATTATTTTTGCTGATTTAAAGGCATATCCAAAAGAAAAGATTTCAGAGATTGTCACCTATGAAGAGTTTATCGAAAGTGATTGCGAACTTGTTCTGTTAGTAGTAGATAGTTGTTACACCACTATTTATTGCAAAGATAAAGAAAAGCTCGAACTACTTTATAGAAATGCACAAGCTTATGAATTTAAATATGTCCAATATGTTACTGAGAAAAATGATACAAGAACAAGATTAACTGTGTGGTGAAAGGTTTGGAAAACGAACGAGCTCTTGTGTATCAAGAGCTCATTTTTTTGATTGGTTCCGGAAATACCTGTTATGTTAACTAAATTTATACATGATACGAACTTATTATAAGATAAGCCCTGAAGCAAATTCTTTTTACAATATGGATATTTTTAGTAATATTAATAGGTACTAACGAGGAGGGAATCTTATGAAAGCCATTATACATTATCATAAAAAAGGAATAGCTGGTTTAAAGTATCAAGATACTCAAGAAGAAAAGCCCGGCTATGGTGAAGTAAAGGTAAAATTGATCACCGTAGGTTTGAATCGTAGGGATTTATTTGTTATTAACAATAGAAATCAAGATGAACAACCTTTCATCTCTGGCTCTGATGGGGCTGGAATAATAACAGAGATTGGAGAAGGTGTTTCGAACATTAGTTTACATACTGAAGTAATTATCAATCCAAGTTTAGACTGGGACTTTATTGATTCTGTTCCGGATGTTCCTAAAATTTTAGGGGGTCCATCAAATGGGACTTTCTCAGAGTACATAATTATATCAGCTAAGAATGTGGTTAAAAAGCCTACTTACCTTTCATGGGAAGAAGCAGGAGTATTACCTTTATCAGCTTTAACTGCTTACAGAGCTCTTTTTACAAAAGGAAACTTGAAAGAGGGACAGCATGTTTTAGTACCGGGAATAGGAAGTGGTGTAGCTACTTACGCAATGTTATTTGCAAAAGCAATAGGTGCTAAGGTGAGTGTCACATCAAGAAGTGAAGAAAAAAGAAAACTTGCTAAGAAATACGGTGCAGATCATGTGTTTGATAATAACAGTGACTGGGCAAAAAGTTTAGATGGTGAAAAGGTTGATGTCATATTGGATAGTATAGGTCCTACTACTTTCCCTAATTATTTCGATGTTTTAAAGCCAAATGGTGTTATTGTGAATTTTGGAGCTAGTTCTGGGGACAAAATTGAAATTCCTCTGAGAGCTCTATTTTACCCTCAAATAAATATCCTTGGTACATCTATGGGGAGTAAAGAAGAGTTTAATCAAATGCTTCAATTTATGACTAAATACGCTATAAAACCTATCATTGACCAAGCATATCCTTTATCTGAAGCTGTTCAAGCTTTTAATAGAATGAAGGAAGGATCTCAATTTGGAAATATTGCATTAGTAGTTAATGAAATGTATTGATTTTGTTGGTTAAGCTCACTAAAAAAGTGAGCTTTTTTGTTGCTAGAAGGCGTTTTATGTTAACTTTAAAAAGCTCGATTATGGTAAAATATAATAATAAAGTAACTTATTAGGTGTGTTTTTTTGAATAAAAGGGCCGCAGGTTGCTTATTCATATTCTTGGCAGCCTTATTTATATGTACAAAGTTTATTAGTGCAGCAATTTATTCTTCTAGTGAAGCATCTTGGAGTTCAGGTACATTTAACGATCAATTGCATGAAATTGGCACGACCTTAAATATTTTAAGTATAGTATCTTTAGTCATTGGTATTGTTTATTTATATTTTGCGGAACGCGATAAGCAATAAATATAAAAGATCTTATTCATACTAATAAGGTCTTTTTAATTATGTAGCCTATAGATTCTATAAAAAAGGAGTTTTTATGAAATATAAATCTATTATTTTACTTTTTTTATGCACTGTATTTCTTCTGGTATCATGCCAACAAAAGCAAGAGAATATTAAAGATATTTCCGTAAAAAAGATTTCTTCTTACAATACAGAAGATTGGAAAATAAATATCGTACCTAAGAAAGATCACAATAAATGGGTATACGATGTGAAAGCTACTTACTTAAAAAATAAGAGCATTGATGTAACAATAAAACCATACTCAGATAATTCTAAGTATGGATACAAAGGTTATTTAAAAGAACCTATAGTTATCCCTGGAAATTATGAATCTAATGAGTCTGTTTATTCTAAGGAAAACAATAAGGTAAAAATAAAGTTAGAATGGACTGAAGAGAAAGAGAATGAATTGAAACAAGCAGAGGCTGAATATGAACTGGTACCAAGAACAAAGTAAAGACATTTTATGTTAATTGACAGATAAATAAATCTTATCCTTAACCATATATCTAATTCTTGGAGGAATAAATTGAAAAAACGATTTAGTCAATACTCATTGTGGTTATCGTTGCTTGGAATTGTTATTGGGGTAGGACAATATTTTACACCAATATATAGCTCAAATATTCTTTATATAGAAATTGTCATTTACCTTATGGGCTTTGTATGTGGAGTAATAGCTTTTGGAAAACATGAAAAAGGACTAATGAAATATTTTAGTTTGACTTCTTTTGTTGTAACTCCACTACTTATCATGTTAGATATGTTATTTTTTGCAATAAATTTCGATGAAAATTAAAAGAAGTAAGCATCATATTACTTGCTTCTTTTTTATTTCTTAGAATGCTGATTATGTTAACTAATTATGTATATGATATATAGCTTAAAAACAAAAAAACTTCCCACTGCACAAGGGAAGTTTTTTTGTTTAGAGCGATAGAGATTCTAAAGAGGACGATGCCTTACGGAGTCTTGAGTAGTTTGCTCAAATTATTAGGTATTATTCATATAGACAATTACTACTTAGGTTCTATGAGTATCGATGAAGCTCCTTATTTAAATAAAAAACGTCTGCAACATACATACAAATCATCTAGCATATATTTTCAAAGTAACTTTAACAAAGAATATTATAGGAGGTGTTTATTACGAAGTGGGTTACAAGAATTATCCAGGGACTATTAGTTATTGATTTTTTATTATCTGGAATTATGAAATTAACAGGTAATAATACGGTGGTACAGGAATTTACAAAGGTCTACAATTTTCCACTAGGATTTATGTATACTATTGGTATTCTTGAAGTCTTGGGTGCACTTGGACTATTTATTGGTTATTGGAAGCCAAAACTTGCAATAGCTGCTTCTGGAGGATTAGGGCTAATTATGATAGGGGCGATATTCACTCTTTTTAATGCAGGACAAGGATTAATGGCTCTAATGCCTTTAGTAGTTCTTATTTTAAGCATTATTGTATTTATAAGAAATCAAGCAGTTTTGAAACAGCAATCAATAATTAAAGAAGAATAATTGATTATACAAATAGATATTTAAACATTCTTATTTTTCAAACTCACATACATCAAAAGCCCTTAGAATCATTAATTCTAAGGGCTTTTAATTCGTATAATCTACATTATGGTAACTAAAGTTTATATATCATATACAATTATTAATTCACTTATAAAGTCCCTAATATGAAAAACACTGAAGAATTTTTTTCAGAAAGAACAGATGAATGCATATATAAGGATCATATGTATTAACCCAATCGATCTAATTTTACAGTGGACGCAAAGTAGATGCAATAAATCTAATATAACCATTAATTTATGTCTTTAACTAATGTTAAAGATAAATAGCAAGTAAAGCTTCATATCTTTATATATAGTTTGTTAACACAATTCAGTTATCCTAGTTAGTATACGCGAATTCACCCCGAATAAGCAGTCAGGAGAACCCTGACTGCTTATTCAGGGTGAAAAACTATTTATCTGTGGCAAAATAAAGCAGAGCTATGACCGGAAAAGCTATTCCAACCCATAATGCTACACTCCATCCACCTGAGGCATATGCCCATCCTCCGACAGAGGATCCAATAGCACCACCTAAAAAGAAAATAGCCATGAATAACCCGTTTAATCGGCTACGAACCTCTGGACCCAATGAGAAAATCAATCGTTGACTGAGCACAAGATTGGCGGATACCCCCATGTCTAACAGAATAGCTGCGATTACTAGAACAGCTATTCCAACAGGGGAGCTGCTTCGAATTACGAGTGGTAGTAATAAAGAAATAATGACAATAGCGAGAGCTATCCCTGTTGCAGGTCGAGTCCAGCCGCGATCAGCTAAGCGACCAGCCACTGGTGCTGCTACCGCACCAGCAACTCCGACGAGTGCGTATAGTGCGATAGCTTTCTGAGAAAAATGAAAAGTAGGGCTAGACAATAATAACGGAACAGTAGTCCAGAATAAACTGAAAGTACCGAACACACATGCATGATAGATAGCGCGACGACGTAAGATTGGAGTAGTTCGCAACAGTTGCCACATCGAACCTAATAAAGCAGCATAGTGTGTATTTGCCGTGGGCTTCCTAGTAGGAAGTACTTTTGATAAAACGATCGCTAGGATAATAATTACTGCGGCAGACAAGGCGAATATTGCATTCCATCCCCAGATATCAGCTACTAAGCTGGAGATTGGGCGTGAAAGCATGATACCAAGTAACAGACCACTCATGACATTGCCAACAACGCGACCACGTGTAGCTTCCGATGCAAGGTATGATGCAAAAGGTACGAGCACTTGTGCTGCGACCGACCCCAATCCGATGAAAAACGAAGCCACTAAGAAAAAGATTCCGTGTTTCACAAATACTGTGGCAATCAGAGCGACTGCACTGAGAAGTAACGATACAACCACTAGCTTTCGATTTTCAACAATATCTCCCAAAGGTACGACAAATAGTAAGCCGACAACGTATCCAATCTGAGTTAGTGTTACAATCAAGCCAGCGCTACTAGTAGACAAACCAATTGCAGTGCTAATTAACCCAACCAAGGGCTGTGCGTAGTAAAGATTAGCTACAATGATACCACATGCAGTTGCTAGGAGTATGGTTAAACTCGCTGAAATACCCTTATCAATTGTTTGGTTTTTTAAATTAGACATAATTAACTCCTTTTCAGAAATAATCTTTACCTCTGTAAAATATTTTTATTATTTAGCCATTATTTCAATCTACTTGATGTTTATTGTAATCGTATGATTTTTAATACATTATTTGTTCTCTAATTTTTTTAGATGTTATAAGCTACAAAAAGCCCTTGATAAAAGGGCTTTTTGGTTCCTGTAAAATTACATTATGTGAACTAAGAATATATATGATATTAAAAAATAGTTTATGGTATAATAAGGAAATATATTAATATTTTGTTATTTTTTATGATGAAAAAGGAGGAATTTCAATGGGAACGGTATTGTTTTTTAATTTTCCTGGAGAAGGCCATGTTAATCCCACAATTGCACTAGTAGAAGAGCTAGTGAAAAAGGGAGAAGAAGTGGTTTATTACTGTGTAGAAGAGTATAAAAACAAAATTGAAAAAACAGGTGCTTTATTTCGTCCTTATGAAAATTTCACACGTAATATAGATCCAATGAAAAGGCTGACAGAAAAAATAGATCCTCTCGAAATGTTGCTATTTATGGGACGGTCAATGGATAAGATTATAGAGGATGTTTTAAACGAAATAAGCGAAGAGAAATACGACTATGTTATTTATGATAATAATTTCGCCGCAGGATGGATTATTGCTGATGTACTGGGAATACCTAAAATATCTTCTTGTACAACATTTGCCGTTAATGAGGATATCTTTTCAGCCCTTATAAAGAGCAGAGGAGAAATAGATAAAACTTCCCCAAGGTATCGAGAAATTGAAGAAATATCGACAAAATGGAAGCATAAATATGGAGTAATTCTCAGTGATAGTCAAAACTTGATGTCTTGTCCTGGGGATATCACGATTGTATTTACCTCTAAGTTATATCAACCCCATGCTGATAAATTTGATGAGTCTTTCATCTTTGTTGGTCCTTCTATTGCGCCACGGAAAGATGTAGAAACTCTTCCTTTAAAAAGTATCCCTAGTAATAGGCTCATTTTTATTTCAATGGGCACGGTATTTAATCAGCAACCTGAGTTATATACTACCTGTTTTAAAGCATTCCAAGAAAGTAAAGCTACAGTTGTATTATCAGTAGGAAAACAGACTGATATTCGCCAGTTTAAAGATATTCCACCTAATTTCATCGTGCGTAATTATGTACCCCAATTAGAAATACTACAACAGGTAGATGTTTTTATTACTCATGGTGGAATGAATAGTTCGAGTGAAGGGCTTTATTTTGGTGTTCCTCTCGTTGTTATCCCTGTTATGGGGGATCAACCAATAGTGGCTAATCGAATTGAAGAATTAGGAGCTGGTTTACAACTTAATCGTCAAGAACTGGATGCTATTACATTACGAAATATAACGGAACAAGTACTATCAAATTCTTCATTCAAAGAGAGAAGCTTGGAAATTGGAAAATCTTTAAGGGATTCTGGAGGATACAAAAAAGCAGTAGAAGCCATTTTAAAATTTAAAGAGGATGCTAACATTTAACCTCGTATAAAAATAAGAAAGTTCAAAAAAGTAAAAAAGAAGTCTCAGCTAGAGGCTTCATTTTTACTTGCTACCTAGAAAATCTATTATGGTAACTAGAAACAAAGGTATATGTTATTATATTCCAGGAGGAGAGAAAATTTTGAATATGGGCTTAGGAGTTATGTTAATATTTTTTGCAATTATATTTATTTTATGGGGGCTATTCTCACGTAAGCAAAAGAATAGAATTATAAGTAGTGCATTGTTGGTGGTAGGAACAGTTGCCTTATTTACAAGCATTCTATTGTTAACTGGGATATATGATCCATATGCTAACCATATTAAATAAAAATCAAATAGGCAGAAGTTCTTTATTTTAAAAGGACTTCTGCCTATTTGATTTCGGACTAGAAACTTTTGATTTTATGAGAAGTTCATTTCAAAGGTAATTCTTATGAAGTATAATAAAATAAATTTCATATGGTATTTTATGCTAATTTAGATTGAGGGGAGAATCATATTGGAGAAAGCAATAGTTATCGGAGGAAGCATTGCTGGGAAACTAGCTGCTAAAGCCCTATCACATACTTTTCGGCAAGTAATTGTTCTAGAAGCTGGGGAAAAGTGCGAGGAGAAAGCCCCTAGAAAGAGATTGCCTCAAAGTTATCATCCTCATGTTTTATTAAAAGGAGGAGAACAAGCAATTGAGAAGTTGTTCCCTCACTTCTTTAATCAATTAATCGAGGATGGGAGCGTTATAAATAACTTTACAAAAGATTTAAAGTGGCACCATTTTGGTTCCTGGAAAAAACGATTTTTAGGAGAATTAGAGATGATTCAACAAAGTCGCCCTATGTTAGAGTGGCATTTGCAACATCGTATTGAACAAATTCCTAATATTACAACCGAGTATGAAACAAAGGTCGAGCAACTACTATTAGATCATCAATGTAATAAAATATCCGGGGTACGAGCGCGCTCCCTTAAGACAGGAAGCGAAAAAGAAATTCTTGCAAATGTTATTATTGATGCTAGTGGGTTTGGTTCAAAGAGTGTAGAGTGGCTAAAATCATATGGTATAGAAGTTAAGGAAGAGAAGGTTGGGATTAAGCTTTTTTACGCGACCAGATTCTTTCGTCTGAAGAATCAAGACCGACCTGACTGGTGTAATCTTCTAATCTCTCCTAGTTTCCCTGATAACCCTTATGGTGCATATATTCAAAGGATTGAAGGGAATCGTTTTTCTATCACCTTTAGTGGTTATGCTAACGAAAATGCACCAAGAACAACTGAGGAGTTTTTCTCTTATGCACAAAAGTTACCTGTACCTGATGTACTTCATTTCCTAGAACAAGTAGAACCAATTTCAGAAATAAAAATACATGCAATTCCTTATCAAGTACGTCGACGCTTTGACCTTGCCAATGTTCCAGAAGGTTTCTTAGTGGTTGGAGACGCTCACTGTCGTTTTGATCCGGTATTTGGACAGGGAATATCTGTTGCTGCTATGGAAGCCTTAGAGTTGCAACGCTATTTTGGGAATTTTGCATATCCTAATAAAAGGTTTACCAAAATACTTCACAAGAGATTTTCTACTCTTATTGCAACTCCATGGGATATGGCAATTACAGAGGCATTTCGTCATCCCGATATTAATGGGGAGAAATCTTTCATACAGCCGATTAAACAATGGTATAGTAAGAAAGTTTACCAGCTTTCGGCTTCTGATCCTGAGATTTACCTTAGATTAGTTAGAGTGATGAATTTACTACGCCCTCCTTTACATCTTTTCCATCCTAGAGTTGGAGTCGCTATATTGACCAATCGGAAGAAAAAAAGTAAGAAACAAGTAAATAGTCCGAAATCAGCTCCATATGAAAATTGATATACGGATGTTGGGTTCCATATGGAAACGTAATGAAAATTTTCATATGGTAGACATTATTGAATATATTACAAGTAACTCCAAAATTCCAAACAATTACATAAAGGAGAAAATTTAATATGAACAGGCTGTTAATTTTGACGATAGCTTCGGAAATGTTTCTGTTGCTATCTTTTCTGATCATTTTACTAACAACCGGAAAGACAAAAAGGAGTATTTTCTTGATACCCTTACTTATTATTGGAGGCTTCCCACTTCTCTATTTAGCTATAGACCATATGAACAGCCACTATGTGGACGCTAATATGGGATTGGGTCTTGCCTTTATGTTTACCTGGATATATAGTGCAATTGCCTTTGTCGTTGCTATTATTCTCATAGTAAGAAGAAAAAGAAAGAATAATATTTCAAAAGAACAGTAATGTTGGTTCTGGTGTAAGAAATCCAATATAAATGGAGGAATATGAATGAAACACCTTGTTGTATATGCCCATCCACATCCAGAAAGTTTTAATTATTCTATAATGGAAACCATTGTTCAAGCCTTAGAGAACAATGGTCATGAGGTTGTTGTGAGAGACTTGTATGCGTTAGACTTTCAGCCTGTACTGAAACCTGAAGATACGGATGCTATGAAATCTGGCCATATCCCAGATGATATTAAAACGGAACAAGAATTCATTACTCATTCAGATGTAATAATATTTATATATCCAATTTGGTGGGCTGGTCTTCCTGCCATTATCAAAGGCTATGTAGATCGTGTATTTTCTTATGGCTATGCGTATGCTTATGGTGAGGAAGGAATTATTCAGTTACTCAAAGGTAAGAAAGGTTTGATAATTAATACTCACGGTGCTCCAAAAGAGATGTATGACAAAATCGGAATGACAGCTGGGTTAAAAATTACGTCAGATGTTGGGATATTTGAGTTTACAGGAATTGAACCTATAGATCATTTATTGTTTGGAAATGTCTCTGAACACCTTGAAGAGTCAGTGCTGAAGGAAATGCTAAAACAAATTGAAGAGAGAATAAATTCTATTTTTTAGAAGGATATAAAAATGACTACAAATAAAAAGAGAGCCTTGTTTATTTTAAGGCTCTCTTTTTTATTTACTACTGATAATTTACATTATGTTAACTAAAAATTTATAGCAACCCTTTAGTAATATAGAGTTTTTCTTTTGACTCTTAAACTTCAGCTGTATTGTTCAATTAAAGGGTCATTTTCTAGAGTAAGAATTATTGAGAATATTGGACAGTTATTAATAAGAATTAGAAATTCTTTTGAATTTTATATGGTAAAATACGGAATACGTTAGATGTAGAAAGGAAGCTTAATATGGGGTCCTACCACGTAAATAAAGAAAGCGTACTCTGGTAGAAGAAATTCAGTTAAGTAGTTTAATATTATAATAGTAATTGGAAAGGGAAGATTAAAATGATTGTTGATTGCCATTTTCATGTAGATGAAAAAATGTTGACTCTAGAAAAAATGATAGAGGGTATGGATAAAAATGATATAACTAAAACAGTGCTAATTGCCTCTATGAATGAAACAATGTTTGAAGTGGATAGCGCCTTTCAACATAATTTACAACACTTTTTCCGGTTTTTAATATTAAATGCACCTCAAATTGGACTTAAAATTTATGATGGTCTAGTAAAGGATGGATTTTTGAAACTTTATGGCAATTCATACAAGATTTTCACTAAGCCAAGTAATGATATAGTTGCTAGTGCAATTGCTAGATTTCCGGAACGGTTTCTAGGCTGGGTAGCAGTGAACCCACTGACTCATGAATCAGTGGAAGAAGTAGAATTCTATCTTAATAACCCTAGTTTTATTGGAGTGAAAGCTCATCCGTTCATGCATGAATATAGTATTAAAGCACTTGATCCAATTGCGGCTTTGTGCGAATCAAAAGGCATACCTATGATTATTCATCTATCTTCAGAAGCTGACTCCTATAAATATTTACCTGAAAATTACCCTAAACTAAAATTAATTTATGCTCACGCAGGTCTTCCATTTTGGGAAAAACTATGGAAATACGTTAAGGATCAACCAAATGTATATGTTGACACATCAAGTGATTATCTTAACCAATCGATTGTAAAGAAGGCAGTTGAATCTTTAGGGTTTCGTAAAGTTCTTTATGGTTGCGACGGACCTTATGGAATGAAAGAATTTAATGATTATGACTATTCGGCAAAGAAAAGCTGGATTGAATCACTTCATATTCCTGATAACCAAAAGGAATATATTCTTGGAAAAAACTTTTTAGGATTAATTGACTAATATAGTTATTGTTGACGAGAGAAGAGATATTTTAATAGAAAATAAAGTTGAATATATTATTATTTAGCTAAAATGCGCTTTAATGGCATAAGAATCACAGAACTGATCAAACATTTTTATAAAAGAATAGTTCAGTTGAATATCTGTAGAGCGTATTTTGATCAATTTTTTAAAAAAACACTCTTTTTCTTTTTGTTCGTTTATCAAGGTTATAAGTATTAATTTGATCAAACTTTATTTCAAAGCAACAGATATAAATGATCCGGATAAAAATAGTTTGGAATTCATTTCTAGGTTGCCTGTCGAATTAGAAATTAGAGATAAAATGTATTTGAGTGAATGGAAAGGGCTTTTTGGTTCCTGTAATAAAAGTTATGTTAAGTAAATGATAAAGTAAATAGTAAAATCATTAATTTTACTATTTACTTTAAGTGTAGACAAAGGAGAATTTTTCACATCAGAACTCCTATGCTTAGTAGGCGGCTAATATCCATCTGTTTTAAAGGTTTTTTGTCCTTTAGTGTCGAACATAGCAAGTCATGGGGAAGGGGCTGTTAATATGAATCTAAAAGATCAATTTGATAAAAATGAAAAAAGACTAACAGTTACTAGAGAATTAATGGAGAATGCTAAGCAAAGAATCAAGTTATCTTCAGAGTTAGAGAAAGAATTGAATAATTTAGAACTTCAAAGAAGAATGAGGCAATTAGAACTCGAAAGTAAGGTACTAAAACAGCAAGAAAAAGAACTAGGTTAATTACTCTAGGACTTGGGTTCCGTAAAGAGACATTATGTAAACATAATGTCTCTTTACGGAACTAAGCAAGCAAACGAGCCCTTGATGCATAAGGGCTCGCCTAAATTCTAAATTTATCATTTATACATCGTTGATTTATTAACATTTCGAGCTTTTGCTAAATAATACGTTCTACATAAGAAAGGAGAACTTTATGCTCCATTTCATTCAGAGACATCAATTATCGACTTCGATTAATCCTCTTTACCACTATTTTCTTTCCAACTTTTTTGTAGTTTCCGAATATAAATGATTTGACCAATGTGATATGCGTTATGAGTAGTTAAATTTCCAAGTACCTCCCACCACTTCACATGTGCAGAAAAACCATTTACATCTCTTTCGACTTTTTCCTCAGTTAATAACTCTTGCCATTGTAACAGTACTTCTAATAGTCGATCTTTTAAATGATCAAATGTTTGATATTCGGCAATTATAAAGCTTTTATTATTATTTCCTATAGAAGGTACTGCATTGACATGAGACTTTTGATACCTAGTTTGCCATGTTTCATTCCAGTAAAGTAGATGTTGCACAACCTCAGCTATACTATTACTATCCTTGTTAGGCTTCCAAAAAGCTTCTTCTTCTGACAAGTTTTCAATTGAAGCTGAAAATGGCTGGTACCAGCTAGGGTCATTAGCATTTGCTAACAGCTGATCGGCTAAAACATCCTTCGCGTGAAACATGATTTCCATCCCCTTTATAAAAAATTTCCGATCTATTCACAAGAAAAATCAAAATTATGTAAAGATGCCTTGTTGAAAATGTCATAAATCTATTTTCTTTCCACTGACATACATTCTCTTATATATAGTTATTTTCCTTTTTCATTCAACCACTACCCTTCATTTGTTTAACAAATAAAAACTATACATTTTTACATTAGAAGAAAATATTTTTGTTTATTTAAAGGGCTTTTTGGTTCCTGTAACTGTGATTATGGTAACTAAGAATAAATACTATATACAACAGACGAACATAAAATGGACAGAATCCATAAAGGGTTTTTTATAAATGAGACGAAGTAAATTATTTGAATGGCTATAAGTCGATGTCAAGGTGATTGGTTCTTTAAAATAAAGATACCCGACTACCACTTTTGAACAATGAATAAAAGTTCATTCGACAATAAAATAATATTAAATTGTAATGGGTGGAGGAATTTCAATGGATTTGTATTACGAAGTTAATGGGCATGGCCATCCTATTGTTCTCCTAACTGGTGGTGCTGATGTACGGAACTGGACATTTATGGTACCTCTCTTAGCAAAACACTATAAGGTTGTTGCTTGTGACGGACGTGGGACAGGGAAATCACCAGTCCCTTTAGAAGATATCAACCCTGTTAAAGATTTGCTGTCACTACTTAACCATCTAGAAATCAGCCAGGCAACGCTTCTCGGTCACTCAATGGGTGGCCAAATTGCTACTGAATTCGCTCTGAATTATCCTGAAAGGGTTTCAAAACTTATTTTGCTTGCGCCTGGATTATCTGGGTTTACCTATTCAAAAGAATTTGAAGAGAACATGAAGAAGATTCATCAAGCTGCCCCAGATATAGATAAGATGATTGAGCTTTTGCTCAGCGATTCATCGTATCGTGTTCTAACGATGAATCCTCACCGAGGTTTAATGGTTCAAATGCTCAAGCACCATATGAATCGAATGTTTGAATGGCCAGCCGTTAAATTGATTTGGCAGCAACCATTGGCAATCGAAAGATTAGGAGAATTGACAACCAAAACATTGTTGATAATTGGTAAGGAGGATTCACCTGATAACCTTCGTGTTGCTGATTACTTTCGAAAGCACTCAGGTGCTCGCATCATAGAAATTCCAGGTGCTGATCATATGATCAATCTCACCCATCCTGAGAAATTGTATCATCACATTAATGATTTTATAAAGAAATGAAATGTTAGAAAGTATCCCTGAAATGGTATATGAAACGAGAACCCCGATGTTTTTAATAAACGTAGCAGAAGAGAACTGATTTGTTTCATGAAGAAGAATTAATTGATTAAATAATTAAAAGGTGTCCTACTTTACCAAGGGACACTTTTTTGTTTCCTAGAAGCAGTTTTATGTTAACTATAAATAAAGATTATGTAAAAATTATAGTCCTCCACTGGCAAAACTATTATTGGACTTATAAAATAACAGAGAAAGTAAAAGTTAATTTTATCACTCCATTAGTAATAATCTATAGTTTATAAACCTTTCAAGTTATTGTGTTCATACAGACTCAATCTGTTTTTTGATGTTTTTCATTAGGATAAAAAACATAGGAGGTTTGAACAGAAGTATGACATTTCTTAAGAATGCAAAAGAGGTTTTATACATGGATAAACGTTTTAGAGTCATTCATGTTTATAATTCTGGTTATTGCGAAATACGTAAAATTAACAACTCTTATCATGTAGAGCTAGCATTAGCAACAGACTTAGTTGTCATAAAATAAATACTTAGGTATTAATCTTATGAAACTAGATACCATAATAAACCTCCACTTAAATGAGTGGAGGTTTATTATGGTGCAGAAAAATTAGCAATAAAAATTAGGGATTAATGATACTTTGAGTGATTTCTCTAGGTGTTTTTTTTGTTTTTCCATACGATATTCTTCTGGCTTATAATCATCATGACATTGTATATCCATGATCCAGTCACCATTTTTGAACGAGAATTTTATATCATTGACCACGTTACGCTTAGTAATATTTAAACTCTGAGCTACTTTTAAAATAGAACCTAATAAGCACATCTTTTTTTGTTCTTCTTGCGTGTACCAATCTTTAAAAGGCTCTATATATTGACGAAACGTTCTTTTTCCCTTATATGAAGCTACAAGAGATAGTTTTACACGTTCCTGGTGGGATAAACCTAAGATAGATCGGTTAGAAAGTAAATAAAAAGTATGGTGGCTGCTGGACTCTTCGTTTAAATATTTCCCGAGATGAAAAATGCATGCTGCATGTTCTAACAACTTTACATCTTTATCGGTTATAATTCCTTCTATCTCTTTCATTTTATTCATTTGTTCCAATATGAGCCTTGCTATTTTAGTCATTTGTCTACTGTTATCACTGTTGATATGGAAATCGTACATAATCTCTTGCATACTCATATCTACTAGAGATGGGGAAGGAGAATTCTCTTCCTCGATTTTGTTATATAGAATGCCTTCTCTTAATCCCTTTTTACTTATGACAAATTTGTTTGATTTTGAAGAAGCCAGTAATAACCCAAATACCTCTAGAGAGGGTAAGATGGTATCAGCTCGCTCTTTAGAAAGACCTTCAAGTTTTTGTAGTGAAGAAAATGTTAATGTTTTAAGCTTCTCTTGTACCTCTTGAACGGTAGATACATTCATTTCATATTGATGGATACCAGCCAGAGGATAATCGATTAAATGCTGGTGAAGCTGTCCAAAGTTCCGGGCGCTTCCTCCTATTCCAATGAGGGGAACCTTTTTATTAAAAATCCATGGAATGTCTTTCAGTTGTGCATGTACATATTGACGTATTTGCTCGTACTCTTCCTCAGTGGGAATAGAACCCTTTACAAAATCAAGCCTTAAAGACAGTGATCCAAATGGAAGGCTACAATGTTCTACTAATTTACGATTGCGAAAATAAGTGATTTCTGTACTTCCCCCTCCCATATCTACCGTAATTCCTTCTTTTATATCAGTAGAGTGGATAACAGCTGCATAGCCATAAAAGGCTTCTTCATATTCATCTAAAAGTGTGAGAGTAAATCCTGTTTTTTCTTGAACAATATGTAAGATATCCTCCCTATTTTTTGCTTGACGTATAGTGGCTGTGGCTACACATGTTACATTCGTTACGTCATAGTGATGGAGTAACAATTGGAAGCTATGGAGGGTATCTATCAATATAGAAATCCCTTCATTACTTACTATTTTTTCAGCATTTAGATATGTTCGTAAACGTGCGCCCATTTTTATATTTTCTACTTCCTTGAAGGGTAGGCCCTTTTGCGGCTGGACATATATAACAAGTCTCATCGTATTAGAACCAATGTCTATAATTCCAACTTTATTTTCCAACTTATCTACCTCTCTTTTTATTAGAAATTGTCTTGTACTCTAGATGCAAAATGTAAAGATGCTCTTTAATTTAATCGTTTAAAGGATAACGTCCGACTAAGTTAAGCTTTCCAAGAACATTTTGTTCTATTCTCTCTCATGTTCCAATAATTTCTTAAAGAATATTCTGTTTCGTTATATAATACTCTTTCTTATTTCATATAGCCATCACACTTTCTATATAAAATTTTAAATTTCCATTAGAATAAGCGAAAATGTTATTAAAGTAGATAAACTATACATTTTTTTAACTTAAAATTTACATTTACATATAAACTTAAACATTGCTACCAAAAGTAGAAATTATTTATTATTTATATTTATAATTTACAAATTTACATTATCTTTACAAAAAATTCATTTCCTGTTTATATACTGGTGTTATTTTCTAATTATACACATAACGACACTTAGATAAGGGAGATGTCTATATCATGGAAACATCAAGTACAGACCACAAATTAACGAATTTAGAGGATCCTTCTTTTTATAATAACAGAGAGCTAAGTTGGTTGGATTTTAATAAGCGAGTATTAGAAGAAGCAATTGATGAACGGAATGCTTTACTAGAACGTTTTAAATTTTTATCTATTTTCAGCTCCAATTTGGACGAGTTCTTTATGGTTCGTGTAGCTGGACTATTAGATCAAGTAAAAGCAGGATTCAATCGTCCAGAAAACAAAGCTGGACTGACGCCCAAAGAACAACTAGCTGCAATTTCTACAATTACTCATAATCTTATAGACAAACAAGATGACGTATATTTATATGACTTAGCCCCCCTATTAGCTAAAGAGAAGGTAAAGATTGTGTCTATCTCTAAAACTAATTCCACAGGTTTATCTTTTTTAGAATCTTTCTTTGATAAACAGATTTTTCCCATTCTAACCCCAATGGCTATAGATGCCTATCGGCCCTTCCCTATGCTCTTAAATAAATCTTTAAACCTGGCTGTTCAAATTGAAGGTAAAAAGCAAGATAGAAGTAGCAATACATATTCTAAGAGCGAAAAATTAGCAATTGTACAAGTTCCTGCAGGACTCGCTCGTTATATTGAGTTGCCTGGAGATGAGGGAGTAAGAAACTTTGTTTTAGTCGAACAAGTTATTGCTCAATTTATTCATAAATTGTTTAAAGGGCATCATGTTCAATCAGTCACACTTTTCCGTATTACGCGTAACGCAGATTTAACCATCCATGAAGACGAAGCACAGGATCTTCTAAAAGAGATAGAAGAAGAGCTAAAAAAACGCAAATGGGGGGCAGCAGTTAGACTAGAAGTACAGAAACACTGTCATGATCAACAAGTGGTTAATTACTTAAAAGATGAACTAGAGATTCATGATAAAGATGTCTACTGTGTTCAGGCACCTCTTGACTTAACCTTTCTCTTCTCATTTTACAAAACGATTCAATCAACTCATGAACATTTAGTAGCACCTTCATTTATCCCTCAGCCTCCCCAAGACTTAGAAGGAGAGAAAGATATTTTTGAAAAAGTACTTAAGGAAGATGTTTTACTCCATCATCCTTATGAGTCCTTCGAACCGGTGGTTAACTTTATATCACAAGCTGCTGATGATCCAGATGTGTTAGCGATTAAACAGACCTTATATCGAGTGAGTGGAGATTCTCCGATTATTAAAAGTCTTGAAAGAGCTGCTGAAAAAGGAAAACAGGTAACGGTACTAGTGGAATTAAAAGCACGATTTGATGAGGAGAACAATGTACAGTGGGCTAAAGAATTAGAGCAATCAGGATGCCATGTACTATACGGAATGACGGGCTTAAAAACACATAGTAAAATCACATTAGTTTTACGCCGTAAGAAAGGAGAAATTCAACGATTTGTTCATTTAGGAACAGGTAATTACAATGATGCTACGGCACGAATTTATACCGACTTGGGCTTAATTACATCAAATGAACAGATTGGAATTGATGCAACCAACTTTTTTAATTATTTAAGTGGCTATACAGAGAAACCCGATTATCACCACTTATCAGTTTCTCCATTTGGTATAAGAGATACATTTATAAATTTAATAGATGAAGAAATTGCGTATCAACAACAGTATGGAAATGGTCATATTATCGCTAAAATGAATTCATTAACGGATAAGCAGATAATTATAAAGCTTTATGAAGCATCTAATACAGGAGTGAAAATTAATCTTATTATACGTGGAGTCTGCTGCCTACGTCCAGGCATTAAGGGTGTTAGTGAAAATATCAAAGTCCGAAGTATTGTAGGAACGTTTTTAGAGCATACACGCATTTATTGTTTTCATCACAATGGAGAACAAAAAGTATTTTTATCGTCTGCAGATCTTATGACAAGAAACATGGAAAATCGTGTAGAGATTCTTTTCCCAATTTTAAGGGAGCATTTGCAACAACGAATTTATACGTGGTTAAATCTTATGCTAAAAGATAACTCGAAAGCCCGTGAACAAAATTCAGAGGGACAGTATCATTATATAAACCACAAAAGTGAAACAGAGCTAATTAACAGTCAAGAGGAGCTTTGCCAGTTAGCTTATGCTGTAAAGAATTCTCCAAAAGTAAACAATCAATTAGCGATGGAACTCAAGCACAAAGTAGTTAAATTAGGTGCTTCCTCATTAGGTAGCTTACGTAAAATGATGCTCTTATAAATTTATAACAAGTGTACTTAGAAAGGATTGCGATTGTTAAATCGTCATCCTTTTTTATTTTTTACAGACTAGTAATTTATCCGCAAAATTTGTATGACAAGTAGGTAAAAAATATGTAGAAATATAATATGAAATTGTGTACAATAATGTAAAGAATATGTAAAAATGGTGTTAATTTATTGTTAATTTTAAACTTGAAGCAAAAATGAAGTATGAATTAAGTTGAAAAGGTGTTTTAAAATGGACAGTTTTTTTAGTGGAATTGAACTTTCGTTTCTTTTGTTAACAGTACTTATTGTGTATATTTTAGTTTGGCACCTTCCTCTCCAAGGTTCACTGATCATGATGGTATATTTTATACTGTTACTTGTCTACACAATTATTAAATTTCTTTTATCCCCTCAATTTCGTCATTTTCCTCTTGTTAAAAGCTTGATTACCATTCTATTCATTCTGGTGATTTCAGAGTATCTTATCATTTACGATTATCATACAATTCATTTTTCCTTCTTTCGTTCAATTATTGATTACTTAAGTAACTTGAGTATGTATTTAATCTTTATGAATAAATAAGTTAGAGAAATTAATTCTTACGTATGAACAGGAATCCAAAGCTAGTTTTATTTATTGCTTACATGCACCTTTGTAAACAGATAGAATTCTAATTTTATAAAAAGCAAATAATGGTAGAGGTGAGTATATGATTACTAAAGCTAATGAAAATGATGTAAAAGAGATTATAAGTAATGCTGTAGATGCTGTTCAGGAAGCAACTGGTTATACTTTTAAACCTTCTCAAGGGCAAATGGGAGACATCATTAAAAGAATTTTAGATCATGGGGGATATTACCTTATATTGAAAGGAAAGAGCTATTTAAAAGGTTGGATTTTATTAGATATCAGTAAGGATTACTTTAGACGGCAAAATATTGGTTTCATTTATGAAGTATATATTTTGCCTAAATATCGAGGAAGGGGTTATTCCAAAGAATTGATTAAGGCAGCTCTAGAAGACCTATACACTCAAGGATGTAATGAAATAGAAAGAAATATATGTAGCACAAATTTTTATAAAGAAATAGGGTTTGTAAATCATCAAAACGAGCCCATCTATTAATTATTTTTATACTGAATAGATGATTAAAACATAAAAGTCCTTTTAAAGGGCTTTTATGTTTTTTATTACCGATAATTCACATTATGGTAACTAATAATGAATGGAGTATACAGCGTTTTTTTTAAGAATACCTATGTTAAAATGGTGTAAAAAGGTAACTAGTTAAGGGGATGCACATGTCTTTTATTCTTAATAATTGTCTAGGCATTGGAGTAATTTTTAGTTTGATATTTTTCGCAAGTATAGTTATTGAAAAAAGAATAATTTCTCTTTTAGTTTCTTTAATTACTCTATTGTTTGGTTTATTTTTAACTTTTTATGCTGCTAATAAAATGAATGGATTTGAAGCTATAGACGTATATGTAAAAGGACTAATCTTTATTGGAGAAGCTTTAATCTTATTAGTTGTTACAAGTATATTCATAGTGACACAAGAATCGAAGAAGAAAACAGGCTAGCTTGAAAATTTTCAAGCTAGCCTGTTCCTAGAAAGTACACTATGTATGGGTCTTAAAGTAGTTTAAAATCCTCAAACAATATTGTAAATACTCATTGCAATAATAGTTTGAACCATTGAAATGATACTTAATTGTATAAAAGAACTATTTCTTTTAGTAATATATGTATCGTATAAAATATTGACAATAAAGAAGCAAATGAGGCCTACAACAGTTTCAATTATAAACATTTTTATAACCATCCATTTAATAAATATTAGATTTAACTAACTTCTACCTCCATATAACGGATGCCAAAAGAGGTGTAATATGTAACGCGATAATTTTTTATGGATTTTTGTTTCACGCTGTTCCACTCGTGGCCATTCGGTTTGGCTTGATAACCTTGCACCATAAATTTATCCAGTGGTCTAAGTGACCATTTTCTGAAATCCCCTTCAAGTTGTGCTACCTTTTTCTCTTCTTCTGGTGAACTTAAATAGCGTGCTTAATTACTTGTTATTCTCGGTATACTGATAGCTAAAATAATAATAACCCCAATGAAGATGACCCAATTCAACAAGCGTTTTTTCATTTTGGATATTTATCCCTTTTTATTTCATTATATTATATCTATCGATATACGACTAATATATTCTGCTAACTAAATCTGTACAGGAGATTTATAGCAATCTACGTCTCTAGATGTATAGTAATAGCAAAGAATTGGTGTTGAAATTTTCTATGTAAATTAATGGATATTATATGGGGGATATTTATGAAAAAAGTTTATATTGAGGTCATAGCAGCTTTGAGTATATCTATACTCTTGTTTGGTTGTAGCTCAAATGAAAAAGATATGAAGGAAGAATTAAACTTAGGGTTTGACCAATCTAAAAAAGTAGAAGTATCATCTGTAAATCATCCAGACGTAGTAGTAAATACTATTGATAAGCAGCAAGATATAAATACATTTATCAATAAACTAAAAGTGGATAAATGGGATGCTGCAGAGATCCCTGCCGATGCTAAGAAAGAGAATGTCTATAAAATGTATCAAGAAGGAACGGTTAAGTTAGGGGAGTCATCAAACAAGAACGAAAAGGAACTTCAACAGGTTGCTATAGTTACTACTTATAAGGGTATTCCTTATGTTAGTGTCGAAATTAAAAAACTTAATTTAAGTCTTAAAGTTCCAAATGATGTATCTGAATATTTGTCTAGTCAGAGTCTTGAAAAACAGTAGTTACATACATAATAAGTATAAGAAATAGGGCATTAAAAACATGATAGAAAATAAAATCCTGTTACTTTACATTCTTGTGATAAGATGGCATAGTGATTTATTATAAAATATTCTTATCAGAAGGAGAGTGGGGATTGTGAGAGAAACCTGTGTTCCGACTGGCATAGAACTAAAAAACACTGGTTTTGGATATACGTTATCCGTAATAGGTGGTAAATATAAAATGATTATTTTGTATTGGTTGTTTGAAAATAAGGTTATGAGGTTCAATGAGCTCAACCGATGTATTGGAACTATTTCCTTTAAAACACTAAGCGTTATGTTAAAAGAGCTTGAGAAAGATGGTCTTATTATACGCAAAGAATTTCCTCAAATACCTCCAAAAGTTGAATATTCATTATCTGAACGTGGATCTTCACTTATCCCATTGTTAGATATGATGTGCGATTGGGGAGAGAAAAATAATTTTCAAGCTCTAGAAGATGTAACACAGTAGGCATAATTAAAAAGAAGTACCTTCTTGTTTAAGAGGTACTTCTTTTTTTAGCTTTTATAAAAGTTACCCATTACATATTATCAATGAAATTTAAATAATCTTGAGTACTTTTTTCTATTTCACTTACAGATGGCTCAAATTCTGCTCCATAAAACGCAAAGAACGAACGATAATCTGCTTTACAATAGATGGCTGTCATCTCAAACGGACGCAACACTTGTTCAAGTGTATAATGGTATCTTCCAGCTTCACTATAATCCACATTTTTGACCCCAGCAGATACTCCTAAAGCAACTTTACGATTTTTTAATTTATCTCCTTTTGAACCATAAGCCCATCCATAAAGGAAAACCTCATCCAACCACTTTTTTAAGAGAGGCGGACAGTTGAACCAATATACAGGAAATTGGAAAACAAGGTTTCCATGAGTTTCAATCAATTTCTGTTCTTTTTCCACATCTATATTCTCATCAGGATAAACCTTATACAATTCGTGCACAGTATATTTTTCTGGATATTTTTTTAATTCTTCTACCCATCGCTTATTAACAACAGATGTTTCTAAGCTTGGGTGTGTTATGATAACAAGAGTTTTCAATGTTTCTTCCTCCTTAGGATAATTTGATTTTTATTGTAAAATCCAAACTAAAAATATGTAAGTACGCACTTTTATTACAGGTAATTACATAAAGGTAAGTACCTCCACATTTAAATCCATTATCCTAAAGTTGAATTTTGTGATTGAGTTTTCAATTAATGGTTTTACTTTTTTTCATTTATTCAATATTAGATATGTAGATATTAAAGTATTAATAATTATTTCTTTGTTTTATCATTTACGTATTATGTAGACAAATTGGTTCTCTGACCATAAGGTAAGTAATAGACAAAGCACTTATTTTTTTTATTCTTGTTATTTAATTGACATATTTTCGTCTTTTAAAACTATATTTATTTCTATTATGTAATAGGCATATCCCGTATAATGTTAACCAAAAGAACAAGGAACCTCATATTTATATAATTAAACATTATCTGAATCACCTGTCTAATATAGATGAATGAAAAAAGCAGTAAAGGTTTATTTCCTTACTGCTTTTTTCGCTTTCCTATTAATCGTGTTACAACAAGCATAGTACCTGGTAGCGAACGAGTTTTTCGATAGGCTAAATACTTGCCGTTCCATACAGGCTTATATTTGTCTTTAAAAAATCGTAAACCACTAAAGCTATACATATAACGTACGTTATTAAAAATCGCTGCTGCTACGCGCTCATACCAAAAAGAATGAGGGGAAATACCTACATTGGAAAGAGGAGCCATTCCTATGTTCAAATAGAGATAGCCTTCCTGCTTCGCCCATTCTAAAAGATGAATCAGCATAGCATCCATTACACCACTAGGGGCATTAGGGATGTATCGCATTAAATCGATAGAAATTTTATTTGGCTGGTAAACCGGCATAAGAGTATAAAACGCAATAATATAACCATCTTTATCTGCAAGTATGGCGACTGGTGCACGATTAATATAATCTAAACTGAAATAGCCAAGTGAAAATCCCTTTTCCTTTTTACCATTGAGCCATGCATCTGATACTCCTTTTAACTGTGTATATAACTCATTTGTAAGTGGGGGGGGAATCACAGAAAACACATAACCTTCTCGTTTAAATTTGTTTACTGTCGCACGAAGGCTCGCGCGTTTTTTCCCCGAGAGGGTAAACTTATTTACATCTACAATAGCTTCTTCTCCAAGTTTAAAGAAATTGTATCCAAAGTCATGATACAACCCCATCCATTTGCTCTCAATTTGATAGAAAATACAAGTATATCCAAACTTGTCTGCTTCATGAAGAAACTCTGCAACCGCTTTTGAAAAAGACAAGGAATTGCCACTGGGATCTCCTAATACAACGAGTCGATCACCTGAACGAGTAAATTGAATCAAAGCCTGTCCATCACTACTGAAGAAAAGGCGTTTATCTCCGAGAAACCCAAGATGACTTAATACATTTCCCCCATATTTCTCTAAAAAGTTTTGTAAACTGACAGAAGAAGCTGGCTGTCCCACCATTTTCGTTCGTGAACGTTTGAAAGATAATAATCCTCCGAGTAAAAAAACAGGCACAATAATTGCGGTTAATAGGGTACTTCTATGTACTTGGGCTGTAGTTCGGACAACATAATGCGGTTCAAATGTATTTGTTATTTCAGAAATCCATGTTCCAAGTGAATCGTATATATATAAAATAACAAGTAAAGCAACAATAGCGTTTACTACGTCAACTAATGTAAGCTCTATCCGTTCTTTTACAAATCGTGTTCTTAGTGCGTAAAACACTGCAAGAATGATGAGTAGTAGAAATGTTTCTTCTAAATCGATTCCTTTTAATGCATTAAACACTGCCCCGCCTATCAGCACAAAGAACATCATGTAATAGGATCTTTTCGTTTGATGATAAACTCCCTTTGTCAAAAGAATAAGAAGTACTCCAAACGAAAGAGACAAATCGAATGAAATCTGTATGAGTTGTTTTGGCACAAGAATACGTAGTTCATGTGCTCTATTAGCCGCAGTAGGGAGTAAAACGGATAAAATGATGATACATCCCGTCAAGGCTGTCAACGTTGCTAAAGACCATGAACTTAACGTAGAGAAAAACCGTCGTCTTAATGCCCATAGGACACCGGTTGTCTCTAAAGTAGGGGCAATAAATGGCCTATCCTCTACTTTCTTCAATGTTAACCCAGTCATTTCAAATGCTGCAAACGCAAGTCCTATTCCAAATGGGAATACAGTGTAAACGAGACGATATAACAAAAGAACAGATAAGGTTGTTTCTGCACTTATTCCATATTGCTTCAACCCCATTAAAAAAATGAGGTCAAATGATCCAAGACCACCTGGCACAAGGCTGATGCTTCCTGCAATAGAAGATATAACATATACACCTAGGGTTTGCCTAAAGCTCATCTCTACACCTAGCAATAAAACAATAACATACATAACAATACTAGCTGACAACCATTCTACAAGTGATACGAGGCAGTATAAAACAGCTGTTCCAGTTTTTCCTACTCTATCTTTTTCTTTTTTGCGTTTGACCTTTGAAATTCCAATGTATACAGGGACAAGAAAGGCGAAAATAACTAAAGCAGGCCAAAGCCAAGGCTTCTCCTGTAATAAAAACCATATATTTAATACACCGATCAATCCTAAGAAAGACAGAAAAGAAAGTCCGGTAATAAATGCAGTAGTCATCCATGTGATATTTTTAATCAGCTTTCCGTTATCTTGCACGTAAGAACGATAAAGCATGACACGTAAGCCAGCACCTACAAGGCCGCCAAAGCCAAAAATACCGTTAAATGAGTTGGCAATCCATGACACACGGAATATTTTCTGTATAGTTATATCTATCTTCATAGAACGTATCATAAGAAAATCATAAAAAAACATCATGGAGACCGCAAGTATACCTACTGTAATAGCTAAAAAAAAACCACCTGTAGGAATGTTCTTAATAACATGTACGGCATTACTAATCGATAACGATGCGAGTTCTTTTCGAGCCTCAATAGCTACAATAATTAGTATAAAAACTGGAAATAAAAATTTCCCGATATGTAAAATTCGTTTCAAAGCAATTGACATACGACCCTCTACTTTCAACAAGATTCACTGTTATCTTATCCACGCAACTAGTTTATTATGTACCAAACAAGTAGGCTGACATTTAGGTTGTATTCTAACTATGCTTTTACATATTGAAATATAATTGGCCCTAGTACTATATTTTAAGGAAACAGTTAGTGGGTAACTTATATTAAACACTAAGGTGGTAAGGAATGTTGCTGTTTGTATTATCTATTACCTTTTTTTTCTTTATTTAGGATAAACTCTTAATCCTTTAATGCAACTATATTTATAGTGTGTTTACTTTTTCATCTTTTTTTCACTATTAAATGATAACTTAAGTCTTAATCATGCTATAAAGCATTTTCTATAGATATTCCCCTTTCCATTTTCAAGCTTACCTAAAAAGGTGAGCTTTTTTTCTTATAATCCTCATTTTGTTTACAAATGTCTCTTTACATAATTCACAAAAGGAAGATGCTCACAATAGACTAGGCCCATACAAATTGAGGGGATGCATAAATATTAGTGTGTAATTTCAACCGTTTTTAATAGATCGGAAATTGTAACACATTCATATCCTTTTTCTTTTAGGGCGGGCAAAATACGTTTGAGAGCTGAAATAGTCTGGCTTTTTCCATTCACATGGTCGTGTAAAAGAATGATGTCTCCATTTTCTATATCATCTAATACATTTTGAACAATATATTCTACCCCAGGTCGATCCCAATCACGCGTATCATGCTTTTGAGACCACAACACAACTTGCAAGTTAGATTGTTCCACCACGTCTACAAGCTTTTGGTTGTAAAACCCTTGAACGGGTCGAAATAATGAAGGCTGATACCCACTTATATTAGAAATAGCTTTCTGAGTTAATTCAATTTCCTTGGTCAATTGTTTCATGGAAACATTGCGAGTCCAAATCAAATGATGAAATGTATGGTTTCCAACTTCATGACCTTCTCGTATTTCCCTTTCAACAATAGATGCATAACGTTCTACACGAGACCCTACGACGAAGAAAGTCGCTTTTGCATCGTATTCTTTCAAAAGATCTAAGATTTGTACCGTTTCATCTGATGTTGGTCCATCATCAAATGTAAGAGCTATTTTCTTCTTTTGGATAGGAATAGAATGAATGACATGCTCTTTAGGTAGAGAGATAGAAAATAACGGACTCATCAATGAATAGGCATTAACTGTTTTTTCACTCATTACAAACAAGGTAAATAAAGATACGCCAACCAATAAAACCACCCGACCCATAAGCATCCCCTTCTTTAAAACATTATTCGTTAAGATAACCTATTGAGTTGTTTTTATGTATAAGCCCTCTACCATGAGCTATGAAGGTTTCAGCAGCAGAATACCAAATATATGAATGTGTAGGGAAACACTACCTAAGGAAATTAACTTTGGTTTTACATATTATAAGAGGGATAATGTGAAGAAGAAAGAAACAAATTTGTTAAATGATGCGGCTAAGTCTTTTGCATTAGATTTACTGGAAAAGACTCCTAGTTCAATTCCACAAGTATTAGTGTATAATGAGACTACCTTGTAGAAAATTCTTTTTTATCACACAGATGCTCCTGGCAGAGCGTCTTTTTTATTTATCCCAATAAAGATTGTAAAAGGAAATACATAGATGAGTGTAAATGATAAATGGTATTTAGCCAAATATGAACCCGCATCTCGCGTAGGTTCATATAACTGGGACTACAAATTTGATAATAGCATTGAAGGAGCAAATTTAGTAAACAGATATCTAATTAAAGAAGATAAGCTCTCCCTATTTTTAAATAGTGAAAATTATTATTTTTATGTTGTAAAGCCTATTGAGGGTCATAGTAAAATACAAAAACTGTTCTGTGAAAGAAATCTTCAAAAGAATGGATTTCAAGACCTACATTACTCTTATATAAGGGACGAAAAGAGCTATACACCTTATTATGTATCAGCAGACATTCGAACCATTAAGTATTGTTATAAAAGTTTAACTAAGGATGATAATCCATTCACTTTAGATTTATTTGATGGGGATAACGACACAGTCATCTTATTTTCTAAGGAAGAGATTCGTGAAAATTTAATAGTCGATTATTTAAAAAATGAGGAGTTACAACCTTGGAGAAATAAAGAAACAAATGTACTACTCAATTTTTAAATAAAAAAGAAGTAGGATTAGTATATAAACATGATTATTTCTTTCATGAAGAAGCTACTGCTCGACCAGAATTAGAAGAGACAGTATTTATATGTTACGTTCCCTGGATATTAACTTAATTAATAAAAGAAAAAGCTGAAAGCTCAAAAATTGAGTTCTTTCAGCTTTTTTCTTTCCTAAAACAATATTATGTAAATAGACGTTGTATATGACTTATAGAAATTTCTAGTGTGAACCATTAAAATCTATTTTTCCATCGAGTTCTTCTAAATTTGTCTCATAAAGTTCCTCATCTTCACCATCACCTACAACTCCAATTAACCTCAGATCTTTCCCAGGCTCACCAAGTAATATTGCTTTTGAACCTATAGTTTCGAAATTGCAGTCTGTATAAAAGTACTCGGAAAGTATTTCAAGAATATCTTCTTCATTGTATTTAAAGTATTTTCTTTTATTCTTCATCATTAACACCTATTCATCTATAAATTTTTCACCTTTATAAACGCTTATTATAGCATGGTAGATGAACTAAATTTCTATTAAGAGCTATAAAAAAGAGTGCTAATAAGAATGAGTATATTAACAGACATACGTTAGAAATCATAATTTCAATCCTCTGTTTAAGAGCAATAAGAACTTTGCTTGAGATTTCTCATTACGAATCATTTTTTTAACACGAACATTACTTTGTAAGTAAGCTCTGACTTCTCTATTTCGGGATAGAGTGACAATTACTAGAGAAAAATAATCAATAAAAACACCGTTTCAAATAAACGGTGTAGTAAAAATTTGTTCTAATTTAATTTAGCTTGGATCATTTTCGTCTAACGAGAGAGTCGTTACGTTAGTATATTCTCCTTTAGAAATTTCCTCTGGAGTTGCATCTTTTTGCAATTCATCTTCAGTATTCATTCCTTCTGCAATTGTTGGCTTATCAGTTGAATTTTTTTGTTTTTTCATTTAGCACACTCCTTTCGAGTATATTTTTCTCAACGATAAACAGTATTATGTAAATTAGAAACAGAGTTCATTGTTCTTCCTTATAAAATCGTTCTCCTGTGTAATGATTGTAGTATACACGCAATTTTTTGTTTGTCGTTGGATCAACCATAACTTCATCCGTGCGGATAAACCCATTCGGTATACCCTGCCCGTGTCGGTTTCGAAAGCGTTTATCCCAAATAAGCCATGATAATAGGGCTAAAATCAAGATACCAACACTCATCACTACATAATATATAATGATTATATACACCATTATTACATCTCTTCTACAATAACTGCGGTTCCATATGCCACAATTTCACTCATGTTGTTTCCAATTTCACCAGAATCAAAGCGCATCATAATTATTGCATTGGCACCCATCAATTGGGCGTTTTTCACCATACGGTCTAACGCGTGCTTCCTTGCGTCCTCAAGCATTTCTGTATATTGACTAATTTCGCCCCCAATGAGTCCCTTTAGCCCAGCAAGAATATCATTACCAATACCTCTTGCTCGTACAGTTAATCCAAATACAGGACCCTTTACTTCTACTGTTTTATAGTTTGGTACGTTTTCTGTTGTAACAATAATCATCAACCATTTCTCCTTTTATTTATGATATTTACAAGATATTGAAATGAAAGAGTTGTATAGTAATCCTGAACTATTATTTATTCTACTTCTAAACTAAATAATTTCACTAACTGAAACATTTACTAACCTAATTTTTTTATGTTAAAATAGATTTATGCAAAAGTCCAACGTTGCATAACACATAGAATATACACCTTAACCTTTTTCTAAGAAAAGTCTTATTGTCAGTTTTCAAAACTGCTTTGGGGCTTTTCTTTTCTATAACATCGTTAGTCTCCATTTATTGCTTTTTAAAAAATCTCAGCATTAAAACCAAACAGAATTTGACAAAATAAAAGCCTTAACCCTATTCTATACTTAAAAATAAACTCAAGGAGTTATAACATACATGGATAACATGCAGCGTTTTATAGAGTTAGTCTTAAAGTTTGAACAATCCTTAAATAGAAAGCTGAATCATCAAGAAAAAGAATTCTTAATGTCGGTTGTAAAAAAAGAAAAACAGATAAAAGCGTAATTCTGAATTAATTACTTCTATCTGTTTTAGTAATGAAGGGTAGATCCCTTCTTTTCAATTCTTCTTCAAGAATAAGAATGAAATCTTTATCTAACTTTAATTCAATTGCTTTAAAATACGATGCTAATAATGTTTCATCCTGTAGTTTCTCCATGCTTCTCCTCGCTTTTTTTGAACAACATCTTTAAATATATAACAAATTGAATTTGATGTTAAGTATTTAAAAGATATTTACATTTCTCTTTTAGCTTATATAATTTGCGATATCCTAACAAAAATAAGCCCTTATCTTCAAGGACTCACTCGCTTTTACAAAGTTATTATTCATGCACCTTGTTTATTTTTGATAGATCCACATTTTAGATATAACTATAAGTAATTAAATATAATAAACTTTTAGCTCTCCTGATCTTACTGTTACAAAAGCTGTTCTTTCTACAGGTTTTTCACTTAATATACTCTCTATTTAAAGAAGGAAAACCCACTGTTCCTAAAACCTATTTAACAATTGGTTGCCCTTCTAACCTTTCATTGTTAGGAAGGTGGAATTAAACGTTGTACTCCATTTTTGTTCTTTCATTTCCATAACATTCTGTTAGATTACTCAATAGTATCTTTATGATAAATAAAAAGAACACGTAAAGAAAAACATATCTACGTACTAGATATTTTCCACCTTTAGATATCAGTACTTTTAGCAACTTCATGCTTTTATTCCGTGTTTGTCAGGATGATTCCTGCAAATAAAGGTATTTCATTTGATGCCTCATCTTTTTCTTAATTCGGCAAAGTGCATTATCCACTGTTTTGTGAGGAATATCTAGGTTTTTAGAGATTTGCATATAGGTTTGACCCTTCATATATAGGGCAAACACTTCTTGTTCGATGGCTGATAACATTTCTCCCAGGATGTATTCTCTCTCTTTTTTATTCTCGCTTTCTACAGCTGCCTTTTCCGGACTTATCGCGTAAGGGTGAGGAAGTATCTCCATAAGGGTTATGTCTTCCTCTGCTCGTTTTGAATTTCTAGATGTGTTTAAAGAAAGAGCATTATTTAAAGGCGAGTGTTTTTGACGATTCCCTGCTTTTATAGCTGTAATAAGTTGACGTGTAATGCATAACTCCGCAAAGCCTCTAAATGAACTTTTCCCTTCTATTCTAAAATCTCGCGCAGCTTTATATAATCCTAACTTTGCCTCCTGTAAGAGATCCTCTCGATCCCCTCCTAAGAGGAAGTATACTTTCACCTTCGAACAGACTAAATACTCATATTTTTTCACTAGTAAGTTGAAAGCAACCTCGTCGCCTAGTTGAAACGCTTGAACAATCCCTTCATCACTTGAAATTGACTTTTTTTCTCCTAGTTTTACATCAGCTAATATGTTCATTTGCGTTCCTCCTCTTCTCTTATGCTTTCTGTATACTTTAATTATAAAAAAGAGAAAGTATAAAAAATGTCGAAAAAGCAATGAGGAAAAAGAATATTTAGATAGAAAGAAGAGGGACATTACACAGTGTACAGGTCGTAATCCTCAAACAGGGGCAGGAATGACAATTCCAGCAACAAAGGTCCGGGGTTTAAAGTAGGAAAAGAATTAAAATATGCTGTTAAATAAGGATGCCTTAAAAGAAAGTCCCCCTATAGAGATAAACTTCTAAAGGGGGCTATTTTTCATGGTGAAAATTTCTAAATACCTACATCCAAACATTATCTAATCAAGGTTTCGATTTTCTTGAGTCGTCGTCTTAGAGTTAGAGGTAGGCTCTTTGCCAAGTTTAGGTTTCCAATTTCCTAACTTGTTCTTTACGTAATCCTTTAAAAAATCACGTTTCTTTTTTCGTCTTTTATCCCTGTTTTTCATAAAGATTCACCACCTTTGAGTTACTTAATAAATTCAATTTATCCTAGTTATAACTATGTTAAAAAAAACCATCTTTATGCTAAATCTATAAGTAATAAGTAGTTCATCTTATTATTGAAAGATATACTTTTAGGTTTGTTTCAGAGTATTCCAGAGAACGTTTTCCATTGTAAAAGTAATAAAAGTAGAATGTGAAGAACAAACAGATAATCTTCATTACTATTGTCATAATCAATCATAATAAACAAAGCAGGTTAATAAATATTAACCTGCTTTTCAGACTGATGAGAACTCTTTTAAGTTCTCGTTAGAACTTTATGATTTCTTAAAAGAAGCATCCTCGTTCTCAGAGGTGAAACTTTCTCTTTGAAGCTAGTTAGACCTGCCGTATGAAACTAACATTCTATGTTTCTAGAGAGTGGGCTTTGCACTAGAATTTCTATTTTGGCAATACTTCAAATGCTAAAAATTGGGTTACTTGATTACGGTTGAAATTATCATCGGAAAGTAGAACTAAACTGTCATGTCCATTTGGAAGCTTTGGTCCCCAGGATATCCCTTCAATATTGTCCAGTACCGATAAACCTAATGTTGTTAAATCTAAAATAAGACGCTTTTTCACGGGTTTAAATTTTTGTCCTTGTAATGAATGAATGTTCCTAATGTCACTAGCCCCGCGCGTATCTAATTCATAAATACGGATATAATTTTTAAATGCTCCATCCGCGCTTTGTACGCCAGAACGTTCAATACTTAGAAGTTTGTGTTTATTTACAGATAAAATTTCTGATACTCCGTTATCTGCATACTTACCAGGGCCAGGCTTCGCTGGGATGGCATCAATAGGATATGCATATTGTGCTAATAGCTTTCCATTACGGTCATATTGTGTAATTCGTGAAAGCGCCCCATTAGTCGGTGTAGGTACAGGTCCATCCTGATATAAAGGGGCTTCCATGGAAACCCATAAGGAATTACCATCGTTTGCAAAGGTCATTCCTTCAAACGTTAAATTATCACGTGGTCCAATCTCATGTTCTAGTGTCATGTTAAATTGTTTCGCTAAAGGTAAAGTAGCTAAATATTTCCCTTCCCCATTCGCATGCTTTATGAAAGGATTTAAGCCAAGAGAACGGCTCCCCTCACTTGTATACCAAACGCTTCCGTCTCTTGGATCTAGACGTATAGATTCAAAATCTGGTACTTCTCCTCCTGTTACGGCATATTGTGTTTGATTAGGATAGTTTGTACCATCAGGTTGTTTTAAAAAGTTCCTTCCTGTCAGTTTAACCGAAGCGAAATTCTTATTATCGTAGTTCAATTGAGCTGTATAAAAACGGGCAGGACTGTTATCCGATTTGTCATCACTTATCATTATCCATGTACCTTGCTTAGCGTTATAGGAAAGTCCTGATAACCCTCCTACAACAGTTCCTTGAAATTCTTTCTTAAAAGGGATCCTTTGCTCTCCAATCATTTTTAGGCTTCCAATATTATGTGTTTCTTTTGTATTATATTCCCACTTTTTATTTTGGAACGACTGACCAGCTGTTTCTTTATTATTTTTAGCTGCATCTGCAGGAGTAGATATAGCTAAAAAGGAACCTAATGCCATAATACTCAAGACTTTAAAACAATTGCCTGATTTTTGCTTATTCATAATAACCTCCCGAATTTTTAAGATGAGATGGGATACATATAATACGATAGCAATCATATATGAATTTTCCTTTAAAGTAACATTAATCCATTGTAAAGTCAGTTCAAGTATAGAAACTTAGAAATAACTACAATAACTTTTTAAAACGCAAAAGTATTACTACTAGTACTCTTAAAAAAGGGAACTCAGCATGTGAAAATTAAGGTGAACTGTGCAAGAAAAGATTACTTTTGGGTATCTTAGACATATAGAATTTGTTTCCATATAAATTTCTGTCAGGAAAGATGTATGCTCAAAGTAACTTCTAGCTAATAAGATAGTTATCAGAAGGAGGCACCTATCTAGTGGAAAAAGTAAAAATTAATGGAAGTCAACTTTTTACGTTAATGATGCTGTTTGAATTTGGAACTGCTTTCCTCCTCCCTATTGCTATAGAAGCGAAGCAAGATGCTTGGCTTTCCATTATGTTTGGAATGGTAGGTGGTTTTCTTCTATTTTTAGTCTACTATCAACTCTATCGTTACTACCCTGATTTATTACTTGTAGAACTCACACAAAAAATTATGGGGAAATGGATTGGTCGTCTCATTTCATTTCTTTACATTTTCTACTTTGCGAACCTTGCTGCCAGAGTCATTCGAGATTTTGGAGACATGTTATTGACATTTGCTTATCCAGACACTCCTTTATTTATTGTAAATGCCTTACTGATGTTTGTTGTTATCTATACTGTAAGCAAAGGAATCGAGGTATTGGCAAGATCCAGTCAACTTCTGTTCATTTTGCTCTACTTCTTTACTCTTTCTGGATTCCTGCTCATTGTATGTGCTGGTTTACTTGACTTTAAAAATTTAAAACCTGTATTAGAAAACGGCATTTGGCTACCTCTGAAAGTTTCCCTAACTCAAGATTTATATTTTCCATTTGGTGAAACAATTGTATTTTTGATGATTTTACCGTACGTGAAAAACATGAGCAAAGGAATTGGATTAAGCGCTATTGGATTAACAGGTATCAATTTAATGATTACCATTTTACCTGGACATTCCACTTCAAGTTATAATCCCTCTTTTGCTTCTGACGGTGGCTTTCTTTAAAAATAGAGACAATCTTAAGCAATCTGATATCAAGTTGCATAAATGAACTGAGTCAGCTTAATTCACTCAAATCAAATCGACATTCTTAAATAATTCCCTTTTAAGTTGTATATCGTATACAGAGTTAGGTTAGTTACCGGAATGGTTTTTATCGGAATAGAAAAGAAGCTTAAGAGCTATATTGATAACTCCTAAACTTCTTTTTTCCAATGGACAAGGGCAGTACGGCGGCTGGGATTGGGGATGACGGTGCGAGCTTACCGCGGTGGCTATGCGCCCATCGGCCAATTTGGCTGGGACAGAGGAAGTGGCACCTCTACCTCGGCCGACCCGAACAACCAGATTATCGGAATACTACTCACTCAATTTCGGATGGGCATTGCAGATTCCGCGTGAGCTACCCACAACTTCTGGACCATGCTCTACCAAGCAAACGGATACTGACACCCAGTCCGAAAATTATTTATATTTCCGATAACAGTACTTATATTGATTGTATTTTTATATTGTATACACGGTTCTCTTGACACCTTACAAATATTACTAATTTTCAGATAAACTTTACATTTGGTGATTTCTCTATAAACTTTCTCTATCCTTATCATGTATGCAACTTGAGTCAATACAATAAAGTCCGCCTCTAGATTCAATTTCCTCTATAATTTGACGATGAATTTTCTGACCTTCTTCATTTAAATAGGGAGTTATCTGTTGAAGTGAATGATGAAAGTAAGTAAGTTCATCATCTTTCCATTCTTTTTTTGAAATCATTGACAATTTAGTCATGTCTCGACCTCTATACAATTTATAAACACCCCTCTACTTTTTTGTCTGAAAGCAATAAGTTTATTGAAACCAACTGTTTTTCTTCTTCAATCCGGTATTATTTCCTTCTGAATCACTATTTTCATTTAGACAGGCAATAAAGATATTTACTCTTTCTTTCATAAAATAAATAAAAACATCCTTTAGCCTCTCCCAGCTTGGAAAGAAGGATATTTAGTCATACCGCCATCAGCAAATAATGTAATACCTGTTACGTAGCTTGCTTGTGATGATGCTAAGAATGCTGCAACTGCTGCTACTTCTTCTGGTTTACCGATGTAACCCATTGGAATCATGCTTTCTACGTCTGCACGTTGTAGAGGATCAGCAAATTTTTCAGCGTTGATTGGTGTATTCATCGCACCCGGTCCAATATTATTTACGCGGATACCCTTTGGCGCATATTCTAGAGCCAATGTTTCTGTCATTTGTTTCATACCGCCTTTACTTGCTGCGTAGTGAACAAATAATGGCCAGGGAATCCTTTCATGAACGCTAGACATGTTAATAACGTTTCCTTTAATGTCGTTTTCAACAAAATATTTGATTGCTTCGCGGCTTCCTAAGAATGCACCTGTTAAGTTTGTATCAATAACTTTATTCCAGTTATCTAGAGGCAACTCATGAGAAGGAACTGGATTTTCAACACCAGCATTGTTAATCATTACGTCCAATGTACCAAATTCTTTAATGGCTGTTTGAACAAGACTTACAACGTCTTCTTCTTTTGTTACGTCGCCTTGGACGATGATTGCATCTCCTCCTGCTTCTTCTACTTCTTTTTTTGCTTCTAAAGCTTCTTCTTCATTGTTGTAATAGTTAATAACAACTTTTGCTTCTTCTTGACCGAAACGAACAGCCATTGCGCGTCCTAAACCTGTTGATCCACCTGTAATTACAACTACTTTATCTTTTAAATCTGTATACATCATAAAATCCTCCTATCCCGCAGAGATATATTCTCTCTTCTAAGGTGCTTTTTAAAACAACTAATAAGTTTTGTCTTCTTGTTAGATTACCTCTGAATATATAAAATAAAACTCATTTTAACTATTAATCCAGTAAAATGGTTAAACAGCACTATTCATTCCATATACATGTCACCTTAAAAGATTGTTTGAATTTTTTCATTCCTAGAGACACACAATGGTTAAAATTGATTGGTTAATTAATTGAATATGAATATTTCCAAGAAGAAATAAATGTATATGAAAAGAACATTTAGTGAAAATATATAGTTTATAAGAATTAGTTTTTTTATAGGAACCTACCTTTTTCAAGCCAAAAGATTATATGAGGTCGCTTATTTCTTCCTCACTAATTACGTTTTCTCTGTTAAAACATAGGGTAAATACTTGTGCAGATAAGAATAATTTCTAACACTACCTTAATATCTATACTTACCTGCTATAGAGTTCGCTCGTTACGGAGAACTCATAACAAACATTTCAGGATTAATAATGATAAAAAGGAGTTCTTGACCAATGGAAAAGAAGTGGTGGAAAGAAAGTGTAGTTTATCAGATATACCCCATTAGCTTTAAAGATTCAAACGGTGATGGTATTGGGGATTTGCAAGGCATTATATCAAAGCTTGACTACCTACAAGAGCTAGGCATTGAAGTGATTTGGCTATGCCCTATTTATCAATCACCAAATCATGATAATGGCTATGATATCAGTGATTATCGAGCTATTATGAAACAGTTTGGAACGATGGAGGATTTTGATGAACTATTAACTCAAGCACATAAACGTAATTTGAAGATCATTATGGACTTAGTTGTTAACCATACATCAGACGAACATCCGTGGTTTATTGAATCCCGTTCTTCTATAGATAACCCAAAGAGGGACTACTACATCTGGAGAAAAGGTAAAAATGGGGGTCCACCGAATAACTGGGAATCTTATTTTGGTGGATCTGTTTGGAAATATGATGAACTGACAGACGAGTACTATCTTCATCTCTACACTAAGCAACAGCCAGATCTGAATTGGGATAATAAAAATGTTATAAGAGAAGTTGAAGAAATGGTGTCTTGGTGGCTTGATAAAGGAGTAGATGGATTTAGATTAGATGCTATTGCTCATATTGTTAAAGCTGAAAATCTTCCCGATGCGCCGAATCCAACTGGCCTTCCCTATGTAAGAGCCTATAAGCTATTTTCTAATTTGGAAAAAGTTCATACTCTACTTAGAAATTTATATGATGAAGTACTGTATAAATACGATATCATGACAGTAGGGGAAACATCGGGGTTAGGACCTGAACAAGCATTGAACTATATTGGAGATAAACGTCATGAACTGAATATGGTCTTTCATTTTGAACATATGCTGTTAGATTCAAAAGCTGGAGGGACCGGCAAATGGGAATTTAAGCCGTGGAACCTTCTAGATTTAAAGAATGTAATGAGTAAATGGCAAACGATTATTCATAATCAGGGCTGGAATGCAAATTATCTCTGTAACCATGATCAGCCTCGTTCAGTTTCACGTTTCGGAAATGATGGAAAATACCGAAAAGAATCAGCCAAAATGTTAGCAACGTTCTTGCTAACATTAGAAGGGACACCTTACATATTCCAAGGAGAGGAAATTGGTATGACAAATCCCAACTTCCCGTCCATTGAGGATTATCGCGATATTGAGACCCTTAACTATTATAAGGAAGCAACGGAAAGTGGAGCTTCACTGGATTCTACTATGAAAGCAATTTGGAGGAAAAGTCGGGATAACTCTCGTACTCCTATGCAATGGGATGGTACACATGCTGCAGGTTTTACCCAAGGTACACCTTGGATTAAAATAAATGCGAATTACAAGGAAATTAATGTAGAGGAAGCCCTTCAGGATAAGAGTTCTATTTTTCACTATTATCGAAAGATGATTGCATTGAGAAAGAACCATGATGTCCTTATTTATGGAGAATATAAACTCTTATTGCCTATTGATCCAGACCTTTATGTATATACTCGTACGTTAGGTGAAGAAAGATTTTTAATTATATTGAATTTCTTTGATAGAACGCCCATATTTGAAATGCCAGAAGAGTTAAGTATGCTGGATGCTAAACTTTTGATTTCTAATTATGATGTAGAAAGAGAAGATTTACATGGGTTAAAGTTACAGCCTTATGAAGCCCGGATTTATAAATTACAAAAGAATTAATGATGGAAATTTCACCTTTACTTTAAGGTAGATATATTTAGAAGTACCATAATGAATTAAACTATATATTTCATATTTCGATCGATAATTCCCTCAAAATTATTACAATCATAAAATAAGTATATAAATAAGCCAAGACATTATAACCTGTCTTGGCTTATTTAAAAAATTCAATAACCAACCGATTTTGATTATATATCCAATTTTCATTATAAAATCAAATGGGTGTGGAGAAAGCTCATCATGTTAAATAACTGTATATATCCCATACATCATAAAAAGGCAAAAAAATTAGAGATTTAAAATGAACTAAAAATCCATCCAGTATAAATTCTATAATAGAAAAAAACTATGGGATTTTTTTGATGATGGTTTTTATATCAGTTTTAAAAAAGGGTCATAAAAAAATAAACTAATGTAAATATAGCAAAGTTGCTAGCACTCACCCTTTACTTACCCGCCGCCTGAAGACTCGTATTCCTACTAAATTTGCGTGTTTCTTTCTTTTCAACGAGGGAATATCCAAAGTAATACTTGTTTATAAGGAGTTGGGAAATCAGTATGAAGCTAAAAGCTCTTGCACTTAATTGTACGTTAAAGAAAGGTTCTGAAGTCTCAAACACAGGTGCGTTAATTGACGAAGTGGTGAAGATATTTGATAAGAATGAGGTGCAAACCGAAGTCATAACCATGGCAGACTATAAGATTGGACACGGAATTACAGAAAAAGCAGTAAATGAAGAAGATGAATGGCCTTCTATTTTTGATAAAGTAAAGGAAGCAGATATTGTACTAATAGGCTCTCCTATTTGGCTAGGTGAACAAAGCAGTATTACTACTCAAATTATAGAAAGACTTTATGGCGGAAGTAGTCTAACAAATGATGAGGGTCAATATATTTACTACAACAAAGTAGGTGGAGTGGTTGTGACGGGAAATGAGGATGGTGCCAAACACGTTTCACGTTCGATCATCTACGCATTATCTCATATAGGTTTTACCATTCCTCCCAATGTGGATACGTATTGGGTGGGAAAGCAGGACCGGGACCATCCTTTATTGAGGCAGAAGGATATAAAAATGATTTCACCATGCAACATGTGAAAATGATGGCTCATAATCTAATACATTTTGCAAGACTGTTGAAAAGTCACCCAATTCCTGCTGAAGGAAATGTAGTCAATAGTTAATAAAAGAGGATCCCATTAACGGGTCCTCTTTTATACGTTTACATACACCCTGTAACTATTTTTATGAGAAGTTTCCCTTTTTATGTTAGCCTGCTTTGGTTGCAACTACTAGTACACGCCCTTGATCTAATTCTCTTTCATATTGTTGAGCTTCAACATCCGATAAACCTAAAGATTCGATTTTAGAACGTAATTCATCTCCACGAGATCGGAATACATTGGCTACTAAATCAAATGCGCCTTGTTCTGAGACACCAACATCGTTCGTCTCTAATGCTTCTGTTAAATCTTTGGAACGATTTTTATCATGAGCTAATAAATATACTTCATCCTTTGTGTATCCTCGATTTAGAAATTGTTCAATTGCCTCTTTTGCTTGGACTCCGTTTTCTACTACTCTTACATTTTTCATAAAAAACCCTCCTTTGTAGTTAAATGATATATACCCATTTTCAAGAAATAAAAATCTTTTTTTACTAACTGATAAAATGCTATAAAATTCCCCAATTCACAATTCATTTTCTTCTCCTTAAAATCTAAAGCTGTGTTTATTAAAACTTAAGCTTATGTTTTAGAAGGAGCTGTACGGGAACGAAGTAAAATAAGACGATTATTCAATAAAGGAGGAATTATTATGAACATAACAGAAGTAATGACCTCAAATATTGAGACGTGCAATCTTAAAAGTTCTTGTGGTGAGGTAGCTAACATGATGAAGAATCTAGATGTGGGGGTTCTTCCTATTTGCGAGGATAATAAGCTAATAGGAGTAATAACGGATCGTGATTTAGTTATCAAAGGATTAGCTAATAATTTTAATGCAAATACGCAGATATCTGAAATGATAACAACGGACGTGATTACTGGTACAAAACATACGTCTGTAGAACAAGCTATGGAAATCATGTCTCAATATCAAATACGCAGACTTCCTATCGTAGATGATGGAAAACTCATTGGAATGGTTTCTTTAGGAGATTTAGCAGTAAGTAATGCTTCAAATAAAGAAGCTGGGAAAGCTCTTCAGGACATTTCAGTCCCTGCTGAACCTACTAAATAAAAATCAGGAGATTTTATCTATAAATTGTCTGTTTTTTAGTTTTAAAAATACAAGGATATGAGAAGGGAGTATACGTTATGCCTTTGTTAGAAATAAGTATTATACCTGTTGGAACAGATTCAACAAGTTTTAGTTCAGAAGTAATTAACGCTGTACGTAAGCTCAAGGGAAAGGAATTACATTATGATGTAACACCTACTTCTACCATAATAGAAGGGGACCTTGAACAATTATGGCAAGTAGCAAAAGAAATACATCAAGAGGCAATTTCAAGTGGTCCTAATCGAGTTATCACAAATATACGTATTGATCACCGGAAAGATAAGAAAACAGATATGAACCATCAAATAAATATCGTTGAGGATGCGTTACATCATAGTTAGGATAACGTAAAAAAAGATAATCTACTCAACGAAAAGGATTTTTAGTTTTTCTCTATCTATAATAGCGATTATCATAAGTAGAAGTTTTAATATTTATACTTTGGGAACATGAATAATAGAAAAGAAATAGGAGGAGATGAAAATGGAACGAACTGCAAAGAGAGTTGTAGGGATATACAAATCTGAGCAAGAAGCCATTGCAGCTGTGGAGGATCTTAAAAACCAAGGATACGCTACACGTGACATCTCCATCATTGGGCAAGACCGTAAAGAAGTAGATAGAGTAACAGAGGAAACAGATACTGAAGTGGTTGATGGAATTGCAACAGGTGCCCTGACTGGTGGAGCTCTTGGTGGGCTAACAGGTTTATTAGTAGGAGCTGGTGCACTTGCTATTCCAGGAATAGGACCGATTGTTGCTGCGGGACCCATTGCAGCCGTGTTAACTGGCGCTGTAACGGGTGCAGGAGTTGGAGGATTAACAGGAGCTCTTGTTGAAATTGGTCTTTCTAAAGATGAAGCTGAATACTATGGTAACTCAGTCAAAGAAGGAAATATCTTAGTACTCGTTGATGAAAAAGAGCAGTTTGGTAAAAATAGAGAGCAAAAACTACCTCTATCCGGAAGATTTCTTTAAATTTGAATAAAAAAGTTTATAAAAAGAGTTCTCTAATAGATGATGGGCCTGACCCCAGAGAGTAAGACAAATAAAAAAACTACTGGCATATGTGTGTCAGTAGTTTTTTTAGGTTAAATAGTACGTAGATAAGAGCCTTGCATTTTACAATTTAAACACTTCACGAGTAGTATGCTCCAGATGTGAAAACTTATTACTCTAACTGACGACAAATACAATGTTTTTATATATATTAGTCAAAGAACAAAGAGTTTACAAATGGGTATTTTTGTCATTTATTTAATAGTTAATACGTTTGTTTAAAGGAATAAAGCAAGGATTAACACTTCAAATTATTGATGTGGAGAGTCTCTCCCCATATCAATAATCAAAGACAACTAAACTAAAATCTTATTCTTATTCCTATAAAGTTTAAAGTCGTTTATAATCTGGCAAATAAGGGGTTAGGGGAACATCATTTATAGATAACGGAACCTCTATACGCCTCCCATCCCCTATATTGCTTAATTCAGTTAGGCCATTAGCCTTCATCAAATTCTCCTTAGAAATACCATAATACTCTACAAGTGTTTCAATCGTTTCATCTGCTGTTAGTTGGTGTACATTTCTTATTTTTTCTATTTTACATGCTGACTGTTTAAAAATAGGCTGTTTAGATAAAGGATCGGTGAAATCAGCTGTTAATTCGTTTGCTGCTTCATTTGTGGTCCAGCTACCATAATGGAATGGTACAAAGATAAGCCCTCTCTGTACAACATTGCCTATTCTTGCAGGTACTTTTATCCATCCTCTCGGTGACGTTATACGTACGATCTCCCCATTGATAAGATCTAAATCTTTGGCATCCTCTTCATTAATTTCTACGTAGCCATGAGGAGCTTTTGATTGCAATAAAGGAGATCGAGCTGTTTTTGTCCTTGTATGCCAATGCCATACAAGCCTTCCAGTTGTAAGCCAGAGAGGGTACTCTTCATTTGGTTGCTCCACTGGAGGTAAATATCGTGTCGGATGAATCATTGCTTTTCCTTCAGCCTTTTTCGATTCAAATTCCCCCTTTGTCAGAGCTCTCCCTGTAAACTGATCTTTCGTGTAGCTTTGTGTATATTCAGAGTGGGTCGGAAATACAAAATTTGAATATAATCGAGTAGTTCCATGAAGGTTTTCACTGTTCACTGGCCATCGTAATCCATTATATTTTTCTAACCTTTCATAGGTAATGCCTGTCATATCGCAAGGACGTCCTTTTGAGATAAGCTTCCACTCTTCAAAACATTCTTCAGGAATAGAAAAACGAATTAATGGGTTCCCATCCTTGTCTGTTAAGTTCATTCTTCTTGCAAAATCTAAAAGTATATAAAAGTCTGCTTTTACTCCTTTAGGTGGATCAACTGCTTTTCGCAGCAAGTTAATTGTACGATCAGCGTTTTCCATCGTACCCTCTTTTTCACCCCATAAAGCTGCAGGTAAGATAACATCAGCTACTGCTGCTGTCTCAGTTAGGAATGGGTCTTGAACAATGACAAACGTTTTTTCTAAGGCTTTTTTTGCTCTTCTTCTATTGGGAAGTGAAACGAGAGGATTGGTGCCAATATTCCAAAATACCCCGATTTCCCCTTTTTCCATCATTTCTATTTGTTCTTCAATACCTTTTTCTGGACCAACAGGGAGTGTTAAAGGGTCCATATTCCATAACTTTGCTATTTCTTCGATATGTTTAGGGTTGGAGGAATTACGTTGTCCCGGGTATGTTCCCACACCTCCGGCAGTACGATTGGCAGATGAACTAGGTTGTCCAGCCATATGTAAGGGTCCGCAACCAGGCTTACCAATTAAGCCACGAATTAAATGCAAGTTATTGATTGCTACACAAGCCGTTGTAGCATCTGCACTTTGAAACGTACCTTGAAGTGTCGTAGTAACCAGCGAGTTTGTCTTTCCTAAACGAATCGAAGCTTCTTTTAAAAAGTCAGAGGGAATCCCAGTTTGTTTTGCTGTTTGTTCCAGCGTCCATTCTTTTACAGAGTCTTTCATGTCTTCAAAGCCAATTGTATAGTTCTGAATAAACTCGTTATCAATATTTCCTTGCTGTAAGATAAAGTGGATTAGACCATTCAGTAATGCAACATTGGTTCCCGGATATAGTTGCAAATGCAAATCAGCTTCTTGTGCAGTTAATGTCTTTCTTGGGTCTACCACAATGAGATAGGGCTTTCCAGTTTTCTTTTTTCTCTGCATTATACGTTCGAATAACACAGTTCCTGTCTCTGCCATATTGTGACCAAATAGCATAAGGGTATCTGTTTCATCAATATCATCAAATGAAGCTGGCGTTCCATCGGCACCAAACGATTGAAGTAGACAAAATTCAGTTGTAGCTGTACAAAGCCTTGTATTTGCATCTAATAGATGAGTCTGTAATCCTGCCCTACCTATTTTAGCTAACGTATAATAGTCTTCTAAAAATCCCTGACCTGTTGAGTAAATAGAAATACTATTAGCCCCTTTTTCTTTTAGTGACTTCTTTGTCTTTGTAACAATAAGGTTCATTGCTTCGTCCCATGTTGCAGGAGTAAGCTCTCCTGATGAATTACGTATTAAAGGCGTCACTAATCGATCGGTGCTATTATTGGCATACCATTGATTTTCCCCTTTTGGGCCAAGTCGTCCCCGATTTGTAGGGTGTTTACCATTCCCTTTAATTCCTACAATTTTTTCATCTTTTACTGCTATGTAACAGCCACAGCCAACTGAACAGATATTACACGTATTATAGACCCATTTATCTACTTCCCCTTGGCTGTAGATGTTCATATCAATTCTTTCTTTATCCCAACTCATTTCCTATTCCTCCTAACGGGCTTTGCTCAGATAAAATGATGGAACAACGTATTTGATAGTTTCAAAACCAAACATAGTTTCAAGGGTATCTCCGACTTGCTCCAAACTTACTTTCATTTCAGGTAATAATTTATTTAAATAGTTAGCAGTTGAAAGATTTCCTTTATCCATCCACTTTACAGCCCTTTCATATGCCCTAAAAATAGAATGTACAATATCATAATTGTGATAAAGAATAGTTATGGGTTCTTTTATATCATTGATAAGTAATGATGCTTGATTTAATTTGGGAAGAAGCTCTTTCAGTACATTTTCTTGTTCTGTGAGAGCTTCTCTTAAAATTTGAATGAGAGGATAATTTATGTTTTTTGTTTCTATTAATGCTTTTTGATTATGATCATAAACAAGTGAGTATAATTGAAATAACTCGGACATTTTTTCACACCTTTCAGACATTAGGGTTTTATTGCATATACTCTCTCTATACCCAATCAAATTTTTGAATAATCTACTAAAAAAATAGGGTTATATCTAATTTAATAAATCAATCAATCAATATAGGGTAGAGCCATTAGTTAACGTAATACGTTTTATGTTAACTAGTTCGTAAATTAGTGCATCAAATTATCTTTAGGTGTAATGATCCTAGAATTATTATGAAGTTATCATATTTTAACTATTGAAAATGATAATTACTTCTTATATGATTCAGAATTGAAAACAGATTAAATGTGATGACTAACCGGAGGATATTATGAGGCTTTTAAAAAAAGTGTTTAAGCGTAAAGTTACATGGATTGTTTTTTTGATTGTAATAGCTTTTATTTATTTAAATAATAGTTCTTTACTGGCTAAGGAAAGAGAGAGTCAACCTTTTCTGCTTGCTCATAGAGGCGTCGCTCAAACATTTACGATGAAAGATATTCAAAATGACACGTGTACAGCCGAAAGGATTTACAACCCTGAACATAATTTTTTAGAAAACACCATTCCGTCTATGGAAGCTGCTTTTGAAGATGGGGCTGATATGGTTGAACTTGATGTTCACATTACAAAAGACAATCAATTTGCAGTATTTCATGATTGGACAGTAGATTGTCGAACAAATGGAAAAGGCGTTACAAGGGATTATACAATGGCTGAGTTAAAAAAATTAGATATTGGATACGGATATACAGCTGATGGAGGGAAAACGTACCCTTTTCGTGGTAAGGGAGTCAACCTCATGCCTTCTCTGAATGAAGTAATGGAGCATTTTCCTCACCAAGCATTTCTTATTCATGTGAAAAGTAATGATCCTAAGGAAGGAAAACAATTAGCTAAGTATTTATCACAATTTTCCAAGAATCGTTTAAAAAATATAACCGTTTATGGCGGAGAAGAACCCATTGATTCATTAAAAAAGGAAATGCCCAACCTAAAGGTTATGTCCAAAGCGACTATGAAAGATTGTCTTATCCCATACATAGCAACAGGTTGGACGGGGTACGTACCAAAGGCATGTGAAAATACAGAATTACATATACCAGAAAAGATTGGGCCTTTTCTATGGGGATGGCCAAGTCGTTTTTTAAATCGAATGGATGATGTAAATACTCGAACAATTATCGTAGGAGGAAATGGAAGCGAGTTTTCAACTGGTTTTGATTCTATTCAAGATTTAAAAAGACTTCCAAATGGTTATTCAGGAGGAATATGGACCAATCGTATTGATAAAATAGGAGATTACTATAAGACGAATAAAGAGTAATTTTAGAATCATTGAAGCAATTAAATAACAGCAATGAGGCAATTGGTTTTTATTCCAATTGCTTTTCTTATTTATGTTTCCTAGAAGGTACATTATGTGGACTAAATAGGTATGTCTTATGCCACTTAAAAACAGATTCCCTTTTGTTTGTTAACAATAATTTCCTTAATTTAGTTATAATATATGGAAATCACAAAAAAGGTGGATATTTATATGAAATTATCAGTACTTGTAGATAATAATACGTTGATTGATCGCTACTTCTTAGGAGAGCCAGCATTTTCATTCTTTATTGAGGAAGACGATAAACGAATTTTATTTGATACTGGCTATTCCGATGCTTTTATAAGAAATGCAGAGAAGATGAGAATTGATTTAAGGAACTTAGATTGGATAGCCTTATCACATGGACATGTCGACCATACTTGGGGCCTTACACATTTAATTAGCCTACATATGGAAGCCAAAAATGAGGCTTTAGCTCATCATACCCCTACAATCATTGGTCATCCGTTAGTTTTTGAAAGCAAATTACTTGATTCAGTAAGCGAGATAGGGAGCGTCTTATCTTACCATAAATTAAGCAAACATTTCCCTATTAACTTATCTAAGCAACCATTTTGGCTGACTGATAAATTAGTGTTTTTGGGTGAAATTAAAAGAAAATTTAACTTTGAGGGCAAAGAATCTATTGGAAAAGTTAGCACTGAAAAAGAAGAATTTGACGATTTTATTTTTGATGATACTGCGTTAGTTTATAAATCATCTGAAGGGTTAGTTATTATGGTAGGTTGTGCTCATTCGGGGATATGTAACATTATTGAGTATGCAAAAGAGGTATGTAGTGAAGAAAGAATAGCAGATGTTATAGGGGGATTTCATTTATTGGATCCCTCAGACTTTCAACTAGATAATACCGTAAAATATATAGAAGAACTTGGTCCTAATAAGCTACACGCTTCTCATTGTACGGATCTACATTCTAAGATAGCGCTCTCTCGAGTTGCTGATATAGAAGAAGTTGGGGTAGGTTTACGACTAGAATATGTTTAAGTGGAAAATCCATTATGTTAATTAAACGAAGAGGCTCAGAAAAAATCTGGGCTTTTTTTATTGTTTACAAATTAATCGTTGACTTAGAGCTAACTCTAAGTTGTAACATGTAAAGAAAGGAGGAAATGGAAATGTATAGTATATCTGAAGTTGCTACGAAAACAGGATTCACAGCTCATACGTTACGTTATTATGAAAAGATTAGGTTATTAACTCCACCATTAAGAAAAGGTGGAAAAAGAAGATATACGGAAGGTGAAATTCGCCTTCTCAAATTTATGAAAATGTTAAAACAAACAGGGATGTCTTTGGAAGATATCCAGGAATTTTCAAAAGATGGATGCCTCCTGGAAAAAATTGATTCTGTAGCTATTCAATTAAAAAAGATTCAAACGAGGGCGGATATTTTAAACAAACACTTACTTCTTTTAGAGAAGCAAAAACAAGAGATTGAAACTGTTATGAAGGTGACAAGAGAGAAATTAGAGGTGTACGAAACAATGATTGGAGATTTGGAAGATGAAAAGTAAAATATACCTTATGTTGATAGGCTTCGCTATATTTACAGGTGCTACGTTCAACCTAGCTAAGTATGCCGTTCAGTATTTCTCCCCTGCAAGTTCTGCAGCATGGCGATTTGGTATTGCTGCACTCGTTATGGTTCTTATATTAGGATTACAAAAACAAATAAAGTCAAAAGCCATTAAGAACTATTGGAAAATGTATATCTTACTTGGCATCATAGGAATCTTTGGGTTCAATGCTTTTTTCTTTTTAGGAATGCAATACACTTCACCTTTAAACGGGGCTCTCATCATGGGAACTAACCCTCTTGCAACTGCACTTTTTGCTTATTTTATTTTAAAGAATCCCATTACAAAACAGCAAATGTTGGGTATATCCTTTGCTTTAGTAGGCGTTATTCTTGTCCTTACGCAAGGTTCGTTAAAAATTATTCAAACACTATCTATTTCTAAAGGTGATTTACTAATCTTAACAGGGAACTTATGTTGGGCTTTATATGGTGTATTAGGAAGAAAATATTTAAAGGGTAGTTCTTCAATGGAGACAACTACTTATACAATGATTGTTGGTTCTCTTTTTCTTTTAGTCTTAACAGCTTTTTCACCAAGCTCTCTGCCTTTGTCTCACGTTACATGGTCAGCTTGGGGAGCTATTCTCTTTATGGCTCTATTTACAAGTGTATTAGGCTATCTGTGGTGGAATAAGGGAATGGCTACAATTGGCGCAAGTAATACATCTTTATTTTTTAATTTAGTTCCAGTCGTCACCATGATTCTTTCTATTTTAACCGGATCCCTTATTACATTACCTCAAGTAATAGGTACATGTTTAGTTATTTTAGGTGTTTTAACAGCTTCTGGCTTCTTAAACTTGAGAAGAAAACAAAAAGTTTCGGCTTCAATATAACGATGAACTGCTAAAGCCTATATAAAAAATATATAGGCTTTATTATCTCCGGTAACTTTGTTATATCATTTTTTTCAAATTCAATTTTTCACACCCACATGTTCAATTATTCGCTTCATTGCCTGAATCTGGCCCATATGAGTTGCTTCATGCATCAGTGTAACACCCGCCAGCTCTCCAAAGGTTTTACATCCCAGAAATGGCTTTTCCAAGTTATTGTTTAGCTGTTCAGCAGGAATTTGCTGAATACGAGCCAATTGGTCTTTTAGTTGGATCTTAAGCTCATCCATAGTAGGTACATCCCCCGTCCAATCGGCTGGTTTCGTACCATTTCCGAACAATTCCATATAATTTGCTGGAAGATGGGTTGTTGCATGAGGAAAACCAAACATAGTTTGTTCTGTAACTGTCAAAACATGACCTGTATGCCAATGAATTGTGTTGTTAAAACCATCTGGCTGCACATCAGTTTGATCCTCCGAAACAGCTCCTATGATTTTGAGGAAGTACTCTCTTCCAATTTCAAATTGCTTGAATACAAGTTTGTTCATCTCTTTCTCCCCTTTCACTGATACAATCATCCATATTATACCACCTATAGGGGGATAAGAATATAATTAAAGTACCTCTAGTGCTTCAAAATATTTGTACCTAGTTAACATAACTTATTTACTCTTGTCGTTAATAATCTATTAATAGAAGGATTTTTCTACAATATATATAAATATTAAAGTAATTTTAAATTCTTTATAAGAAAAAACCTTTACTAAACACAACACGTAAAGGTTTTTTTATAAGTTTCTTCTATTATAATAATATCTCCTTGATCAAAGTATGGATTTAAGTTTCTCTGTTAAACATAAAAAAGCTTCTTTATCTTTATTCTTTAAGGACTGATCAATTTTTTCGAGAATCTTACTTCTTTTGAAGTCATTCATCATTTGATCTAAAAACAGTTCAGCCAACATTTCATCGCGTAAATTTGGATCAACTTGATTCATTTCATTAAGCACATTATTTTCCATAAAACGTCAACCCCTTTATCTTTTCTCTTTTGCAAACAGTATTCCCTTTTGCACTTTTTTTATGCAAGGTTGATAGATGAAGTGAGACATAGAATAATATGTAATATGCGTAATTACGCTCCTATATTCTTTTTAGATATTTTTCATATGTCTTCAATTAGCTGAAAAAAGATAAAAATTAAATCATGAAGATTAATGCTTTACTATCTATACTTAGAGACAACAAATAAACATTTTTACCTTTTAATATATATCAATCGATTTTCTCTTTACCTCCAAAGAAATTTTTGTATTCATAATAACTTAAAAGAAAATTTATAACTATTTAACTTCAGAGAGATTTTATTAACGTAATCTTTATTAAAGTTAAATAGTAAATTAATTTTATATATAGATGTAAATGTATAAACACTTTTATAAAAATTAAAATTATATTATTTACTTAAATTGACGACAAATAAAGTATTTCTCTACTTATAATATATATTTAATTCTGTTTTATAACAAATAATATAAATGATAAAGGTATAGTGTTTTCTATATAAAAGTAATTTAATTTTATTCATTAGAGTAATACCTAACTTTATTTTATTAAAAATAGTGTTACTTATTACATACCTTGTAGAAAAATTGCCTATTTGTCATCATTAAGAGTAAATGATATAACTTATTTTTTTATAAGTTAGTTATACGTTTTATACATCTGCAATAAAAACTTTTAATGTGTAACTTTGTATTAATATAATATAATAGATTATTAGACAACATAAATAAATGAAGTGTGTTATATAATTGATAATACTAGTAAAATCATTACCATTAAAGATATTATGGAAACGTTAGCTATATCATCAAAGAAAACCATATATACATACATTTAACGAGGAAAATCATTCTATTTGCCCTCATGAAGTGTAAATATATAAACTTTATTTTTTTATAAAAGAGTTTTTATATTTAATTCTTTATGATAAATAAGTTTAATTTGTATTTTTAATAAAAATTATATTATTTAAAATAACGTTAAATGATTATGAATTTCCTATTATTCTATTAGGAATAGAACAATTTCTTAAAATACCAAGTGGAAAATTGATTGATATATAATAAGAAATAAGTTTATATAATTATTTCAAATCATGTAGTTATACATTAATTAACGAACTATATATATATTTTGTTTTCTTGTTTATCAAAAATAGAAAAAACTTGTTAAAAGAATTTATTTCCTTTTAACAAGTTTCTTTTTCCTTTACGAATGCTTTTTTTCTTTATACCTTTTTGAATCTCGAACTAGAAAAGATGTCCCAGTCATTAAACAATTGAGGAAACAATACTTAGTTAAATAATATGGAAAACTATATTTGAAATAAAAGTATAAGAAAAGAAAAAAACTTAAATAAAAAATAATTTGCAAATGTCTTTTCAAAACTAAGTTATTAGGAGAATTCATGCTGATTACTCCTTCTATAATCGTTTGAAATGAAATTATTATTCACTATCAATGGCGGCTTTTCCTCTGTTATTTTACAAAATCATTATAAAAATGATAGGCAAATTTGCAGTACCTATGGAAGTACTATTTAATTGAGCTTTAGTTTTCAACTAACACCAAGAGTTAGTTAATGTCACGCTGTTTAAAATCTGGTTGCTCAAAATTATTGGGCTTATGCTGATATCCTACGTCATTATTACCCCAGAGTTTCTCGTATTCCCAACCTGTTAGCGCTTTCAAAACACTTCTTGTTTCTTCATCAGCCTGTTCCATTGAACCATTGTTCTTTAACCTATTAATTTCACTAATCATAATGGAATGAGTTTTCTTAGACAATTTAAATCTAAATGAAATAACTAAACTAATAGCGACTAGCCCTACAGTTCCGAAAAACAGAATACCTACAATCCCATTTATTGCTGTAGTAGACTGTGTCGTCGCACTTGCAACGAATCCACTTTCCTGTAAAATAACTCCTACCAAGAATGTAGCTAAAGCTGTTGTACTCTTGCGTGTAAAAGTCATAATACCAGCAAATATTCCTTCTCTTCTTTTACGGGTTACCATTTCATCTACATCAGGGATGAAAGTGTAAATATTCCATGGTATATAATATAATCCACTCTTCCCGATCCCTAGAATAACGGAGAAAGCATACAGCGCTATAATCATATAAGTTGGTTGTGTGAAGTATAAGAATATATAACCACTTATACATGTAATAATAGCAATATAAGATATTTTCAAAGATGGTGCAGGACCTATTTTAATAACGAGCCAACCAAACAATAATGTACATAACATTTGAAGTAATGAACCAATAGATAATAAATCGGATGCCAATACTGCGTCTTTATTTAAAGAAAATACAACAAAGTAGACAAAGACAGCGTTTAAAATATCCATGGCTGTAAACGAACAAATATACATAGTGAGGTGCTGACGGAAACTTCTAATTCTAAAAGTAGATGTTAAGTCAATGATGAATTTATTTATGGATTCTATAGCAGGTACTTTTTCTACACTATAAGGCTCTATAATGTCTTCTTCTATTTTACGTTCCCATGTTGTTCTATGTGTAATTAATAATGCAGCCATAAAAATAAAGGTGAAGATAATTCCGTTGTAAAGAAAAACTTGAGGTGAATCTTTTCCGAATATTTCGAATAATCTACCTGGAATAAAGGTAGCTAAAAATGTTCCTAACCCTGAATAGATTAATCTTATGGTTGAGAGCTTGGTCCGTGCATTAAAATCATTAGTCATTTCAGCTCCAAGTGTTTCAAATGGAATTAATACCATTGCTGCAAGGAATTCTAACAAAATATAAACCGTTAAATAGTACCAGTAATTCATATCAGAAATCCAAAGAAGGGAATAAATAACCATCAAAGGGCTTCCAACTAGTAAAAAGAACCTGCGTCTTCCAAACTTTTTTCCAAGTTTTGTACGACCGAAATTATCAGTGATATGGCCCATAAGTGGGCTTGCTATAGCATCAATAATACGAGCAATCGCAATAATAGATCCAGCTTCAACAGGGGTAAGACCACAATATGTAATGAAAAAATATAACATCCATGCGCCTATTATAGCGAATGCTCCCCCTCCAAATAAATCCATTGTTCCATAGCCAATATAATTTTTGAGTGTTAGTTTCCTGCTCTCAGTACGCATTCTTATTTCTCCTTTCCAAGCCTACTTATAAATTAAAAGAAACACATAAGATAATGATGTATGACAAGGAAGAATATAAAATATTAAACACCTGAATACGCCATAAAACCTCCATCAACAGGAATTGTCACTCCAGTAACAAACGCTGACATATTATCATCAACAAGCCATAATAGAGTGCCAAGAAGATCTTCTGGCGTACCAAATCTTCTCATTGGTGTGTTCGAAATAATCTTATGAGACCTTTCTGTATAGTTTCCTTCTTTATTTAGTAAAAGGTTCTTATTTTGTGAGGTTAAAAAGAAGCCCGGTGCAATTGCATTTACTCTAATTCCTGCCTCAGCCATATGAACAGCTAACCATTTAGTGAAATTTTCAATTGCTGCTTTTGCTGCGCTATAAGCAGGTACTTTAGTCATTGGAGAAGGGGCACTCATAGATGACATATTGATTACAACTGCTCCCTTTTGATTAACCATATTTTTAGTGAAAATTTGTGTAGGAATGAAAGTTCCCATAAAATTTAAATCAAATACATTTTGCACACTATCTGTACTTAAGTGAAAAAAAGTATTTAACTTAGGATTAGTAAGGTCTTCTGTTTGAAATATTTCGTTGGTTGTATTTGCACTTGAGTGGTTACCACCAGCTCCATTTATCAATATTGTACACGTGCCTAATTCCTCTGTTACAATCTTCTCGGCTTGTTCAACACTATCTTTATTCATAACATCGCATTTAATAGCAATCGCTTTCCCACCCATAAGGTTAATTTCTTCGGCTACCTTTTCACCCTTTTCGACTGTTCTATTTAAAATAGCCACAGACACGCCATGTCTAGCAAGTTCCTTTGCCATGGCACTGCAAAGTACTCCACTCCCCCCTGTTATTACAGCTACTTTACCATCTAAATTTTTATTTTCTTGTATGTTTACCATGTAGTTTCCACCTTTGCTTCTTGTAGTACAGAATTTTTATGTTTTAAAGCATCCCAAGCTCCCCACAAATACATAATTCCAAGTGCTCTATCATAAAGACCATATCCAGGCCTACATTGTTCATCCCAAATGTGTCTTCCATGATCGGGTCTACAATAACCTTTGAATCTGTTTTCATTATACGCATGTATAATGGCTGAAACGTCTACTGATCCATCTTTTGATCGATGCGATGTTTCAACAAAGTCCCCGTTATCATATACACGTACATTTCTTATATGAGTAAATGGTATTCTATCAATAAATTCGTGAATCATAGAAACTAAATCATTTTCCAAGTTCGCTCCTAAAGATCCTGTACAGAGCGTTATACAATTATATGGGCTACTATTTAGTTGTAAAATTTTTCTGATGTTTTTTTGGTTAGTTACTATTCGCGGTAGACCAAAGACAGGCCAAGGTGGGTCGTCAGGATGAATAGCCAATTTAATATCATTAAGTTCTGCAATTGGAATAACCTGATCTAAAAAATATTTCAAGTTGGCCCATAAATCATCTTCTGTTATATTTCTGTAGGCTTCAAAAAGTTGGTGAAGGTGATTTAACCTCTCTGGTTCCCAACCCGGCATGGTTAAACTCGAGTTCTCACTAATTTTATTTACTAAGTCTTTCGGATCAATATCTTTAATTCGACTATGTTCATAAAATAGAGCTGTAGATCCATCAGAAAGTGTTTTATTTAAATCTGTACGTATCCAATCAAATACAGGCATAAAGTTATAACATATGACTTTAACACCCACCTTTGCTAGCTTCTGAATTGTTTTCTTATAATTTTCTATGTATCGATCTCTAGTTGGGAGTCCGAGCTTAATGTCTTCATGAACATTCACGCTTTCAACCACTTCAATATGAAGGTTATGTTTATCAGCTAATTTTTTTATTTCTAAAATTCTTTCTATTGGCCACTCTTCTCCTACGGGCACATCATGCAGTGCCCAAACAATTCCTTCCACTCCTGGAATCTGCTTTATTTGTTCCAGTGTTATAGTGTCATTTCCTTCTCCAAACCATCTAAATGTCATCCTCATCTACCATCACCCCTAAAAATATAAGTAACAACCTATTTTTTATTTAAAATAATTTGGATATTCTTTCTTCAATAATTCTTTATCAACAAGTGCAATTTTTAAATGCTCTTCCATGATTTTTTCAGCTTTATTAGCATCTTGATCTTGTATAGCTTTGAAGATATTTACATGTTGAGAAAAAATATTATCCCAATTATAATCTGTTACTAGCCTTAACATACGACTCCTATTAAAGTGTACATTCATTTGTTGAATAACTAACCATGTTTTTTCTTTTTTACACCGTTTGAAAATAGTTCTATGAAACTCCTCATCTAATTCAAACATTTTTTTATAGTCTTTTTTCTTAACGCAAATTTTTTGCATACTTAAATTCATATCTAAATCAATAATCAACTCTTCAGAAAATTCCTGACAGGCTAGTCTAATAACTGCCTTCTCGAGATGTTCTCGCATAAACCGTGCTTCCTCCACAAGGTTCAAATCAATTAAAGAAACAAATGTACCTCGTTGAGGATAGATACTTAATAATCCTTCTTGAGATAATTTTAAAAAGCTTTCTCTTACAGGAGTCCGACTAACATTAAATTGAACTGATATTTCTTTTTCAGAAATATTTGTCCCAGGTGGAAGCTTCAGGCTTAATATTTGATCTTTTAGCATATTGTAAACTTGTTCCCTAGTAGAGAGGTTTTGGTTTTTTAAATCAATATTCATTATTCTAATCTCCTTTCTCTAACATACTACCATACAAGTACATTAGAATGGTAGATATTAATTTAATTTTTCTGAATATTTGTACTGTGAGCATTTATAAATCTTGAGGATTCCAACTATGTAAAGCCATTTTCAATAATAATAGTTGAGGGTATGAAAAAGAAAATTCAAAAAAGTGTACAAAATTCAAAAAAATTGAGTTATAATGTTTTTGAGCTACCATACTAGTATAACTAGAATATTAATAAAACTAATGGTAATTTTCTCTATAAGTTAGTTGAATCATTAATTTTTTTGAAAGCGTTATCTAGTTATTAAAAGTAAAAATTTATCTTCTTACAGAAGGGAAAGATTTATATGTCCAACATCGCAATTATAGGAACTGGATCTATTGCAACTGCCCATATCGAGGCTTATCTTGCAATGCCTGAAATTAGTAAAATTGTAGCTTTAGCTGATATTTATCCTGAAAAAGCAATGTCTGCAGTAACAAAATATAACCTGGAAGCACGGGTTGTCGCTAACTACCAAGAGTTATTGAATGATCCTACTATTGATGCCGTTTCCATTTGTACACCTCCTTATATGCACGCAACCATTGCCATCGATTTTCTTAAAGCAGGCAAACATGTCTTAGTAGAAAAACCTATGGCTTCTTCTCTAAAAGAATGTGACGAAATGATAAAAGCATCTATTGAAAGCCAGAAGCTTTTATCCGTTGTTGCTCAAAACAGGTTTATGACTCCCATTATGAGATTAAAACATGTCCTTGATCAAAACCTAATTGGAAAAATCGCTCATACTCAAGTTGATTCCTTTTGGTGGCGTGGTCATAGTTATTATGATTTATGGTGGCGCGGTACATGGGAAAAAGAAGGTGGAGGTTGTACACTTAATCATGCTGTTCATCATATTGACATGTTGCAATGGATGTTAGGGTTGCCAACTGACATTTTTGCAGCAACTAGTAATACCTTGCATGATAATGCAGAGGTCGAAGACCTTTCTATCGCTGTACTTCGCTATGGAAATGGTAGCTTAGCACAAGTAACAAGTTCTGTTGTTCATCATGGAGAAGAACAACAACTAATTTTTCAAGGTGAAAAAGCTAGAGTATCTGTCCCATGGAAAGTAAATGCTCAAATAGCTAAAGAAAATGGGTTTCCTCAAGAGAAAAATGATGAGGATTTAGAAAATCGTATTCAGGAAGCTTTTAATCAATATCCGGAATTACTATTTGAAGGGCATAAAGGACAAATAAATAATTTTTTAATGGCTATCAATGGTAACCAGAAGCTTCTAATTGATGGAACAGAAGGAAGAAAAACACTAGAACTTATTACAGCCATCTATAAATCTGCAAACCTAGGTGTTAATGTAAAACTGCCTCTTTTAGCAGACGATCCTTTTTATACACGCGAAGGAATGCTCGCGAATGTTAAGCATTTTTATGAAAAACAAAGCAGTGTAGAAAATTTTTCAGACGATACGATAACCGTTGGAGGAAATTACGAGAAAATATGAGTCTAGCGTTATTAAGTTGTAGGTATTAAAAATAAACTGAAAGCTAGCTTGAGGAGGAACAATAATGCAAAAAAGTGATGGAATGAATTATGCTCCTAAGGGAAAAAGTGCCCCTGTCGTTACAGAAGGACAATTCGTAATCGCGGCTATAGGTCTTGATCATGGACACATCTATGCAATGTGCAATGGATTAACTGAGGCTGGGGCTACATTAAAATGGGTTTATGACAATGATCAGAAAAAAGTACAAGAATTTTGTAAAGTATATCCGGAGGTACAGGTAGCCAAAAGTGAGAAAGAAATTCTCGAAGATCCCGATGTAAGGCTTGTGGCAGGCGCAGCCATTACATCTAAACGCTGTGATTTAGGACTGCGTGTTTTAGATCATGGTCAGCATTACTTTACGGATAAATCACCTTTTACGACTTTAGAACAATTGGAGCTTGCTCGTAAAAAAACAGCTGAAACGGGGCTTAAATGGGCTGTTTATTATAGTGAACGTTTGCACGTGGAGAGTGCCGTATTTGCTGGGCAATTGATTGAACAAGGAGCAATTGGAAAAGTGGTACAAGTTCTTGGAACTGGCCCACATCGTAGTAATGTAGAAAGCAGACCAAGCTGGTTTTTTGAAAAGGAATATTATGGAGGTATTCTATGTGATATTGGTAGTCACCAAATCGAACAATTTCTTTTCTATTCGGGCGCAAAAGATGCAAAAGTTGTACATAGTAAAGTGGGCAATTATAAGCATCATCAATATCCTGAATTAGAAGACTTTGGCGATGCTACTTTGATTGCTGATAATGGGGCTACAAACTACTTTAGAGTAGACTGGCTGACTCCTGATGGCCTTAGCACTTGGGGAGATGGGCGCACATTCATTCTTGGAACAGATGGGTATATTGAAATTCGCAAATACGTAGACATAGCAAGAGATAAAATAGGAGACCATTTATACTTAGTAAATCAACATACAGAGCAACATTTTTCTCTAAATGGAGAGGTAGGATTCCCTTACTTTGGTGAGCTTATTTTAGATTGTTTAAACGATACTGAAAATGCTATGACTCAAGAACATACTTTTAAAGCCGCAGAACTATGCTTAATTGCACAAAGAGACGCAATCTACGTAAATAATGAGCTTGAATTAAGTAAGATTTAAAAAAGTGAGGTGTTATTTTTGTTAATAACACCTTATTTAATTTAATTGAGATTTTCTAAACATAAGTTTGAAAGATAAAAAAACTATAAAATGTATAGGGGTGACTATATTGTCTACATTCTTAGGCAAAGATATGATGCTTAATCACGAAAGTTCAAAAGTTCTTTATCATGATTACGCAAAAAATATGCCAATCTATGATTTTCATACGCATTTACTGGCTGATGAAATTGCTACTAACAAAAAATATGGAAATATGACTGATATTTGGCTTAATGGGGATCACTATAAATGGAGGGCTATGCGATGGTTAGGCGTAGAAGAAAGATTCATCACGGGGAATGCAAGTGATAAGGAAAAATTCTTAGCTTGGGCTCAAACTGTTCCATATACAATAGGAAATCCTCTTTATCATTGGTCACATTTAGAATTAAGTCGTTATTTCAATATAAATGAGGTATTCTCAGAAAAAAATGCACATGAAGTTTGGGATATCTGTAATGAGAGATTAAATCAAAGTACCATGTCTACAAATGGAATTTTAGAAAATTTTAATGTGAAAGTTGTATGTACTACTGATGATCCAATCGACACTTTAGAAAGTCATCAAATTATACGTAAAGATATAGGAATTACAACTAGGGTCCTACCTACATTTAGACCAGATCATGCTTTAAATATTGAACAATCAAATTTTGTAAATTATATAGAAAAATTAGGTGATTCAACTAACAGCATTGTTTTAACATATGAAAACTTTATCGCTTCATTACATTCACGAATTGATTATTTTCACGCAAATGGATGTAGAATTTCTGATCATGGTTTTGAAATTTTTCCATTTTCACCAGCTACTGAACAAGAGGTGTCTTCTATATTTGTACGTGCTCTGCAAGGAAAAACACTATCTCTAGAGGATATAAATAAATTTAAAACAAACACTCTTATTCACCTGAGTAAAAAATATTATTCTCTTGATTGGACCATGCAATTACATATAGGTGCTTTAAGGAATAATAACACACGAATGTTCAAGTTAACGGGAAAAGATAGTGGGTACGACTCTATGTCTGACTTCCACCTAGCAAGACATTTAAATGGTTTTTTTAATGAATTAGACAAAGATAACCTTTTACCTAAAACAATTGTCTATAATTTAAATCCTGTTCATAATGCTATTGTAGCTTCTACTATAGGGAATTTTCAATCTTCTGATGCCAGAGCAAAAATTCAATTTGGATCCGGGTGGTGGTTTAACGATCAAAAAGACGGCATGCTAGATCAAATGAAAACATTATCTAATATAGGTTTGCTTAGTACTTTCGTAGGTATGCTTACGGACTCAAGAAGCTTTTTATCGTTTCCTCGCCATGAATATTTCAGAAGAATTTTATGTAACTTACTTGGGACTTGGATAGAAAATGGTGAGCTTCCAAGGGATTACGAGTTTATAGGAAAAATAGTCAAAGATATTTGTTATAACAATGCCGTAAATTATTTTAACATTGAAATAAATGAGACAGTACCAATAAAAACAAATTAATAATACAGTAAGATATAAATTTTCTTTTCGAATAAAAAGCTTTTTTTGACGAGCTTTTTCTATTATATATTACTTTTATTAAGAGATTGATTTAAGTTCTTTTGTTAAATAGGCATTGATATTCTATAAGTTAAAAGCGCGATACATTGTAGAAAAAGATCATATTTTTCGTCAGTAAGAGTAAATGGTGAAACTTTAATGATTTACGAAGTACTTTAATATTTACTTAATAAATGATGAAACCTAGGCAAAAGAAAAAGTAGGTTTCTATCGAATGTAGAGTCGATTACAAAATACAGAATCTGCTCTTTTTATGACCAATGTTTCAGTAGGGCTACGATATATGTCATTTTCTATACATGTATGTATCAAAGGTTATAGGATATTGTTCTCATGTTATACTATCGATTAATGACAAAACACATTGTATATGCAACATGTTTTGTTCATTTTCTGTTTTTGGGGGACAACTTCATTGTTTGTTGTCCTTCTTTTTATTTTATATAAAAAGAAGGAATTACTCTCCAGAGTACTGTTAACCTTAGTCAAGGGAGTTGAAACGTTATGAAAAAGACAGAGCACATCAAGAGATATGAGCAAGGTATTACTAGTAAGTTTGCTGTGTACAGATTACCCTATGTTTATGACTTTTCTATTTACGCTATTGACATCTTTTATACTGATACAGAGGACTACTTCTTTGGCTGTGCTAAGAACACTACACTTGAAAGATTCTTTACTCGTAAAATCCACCAAGATGAACTGGGGTATTATTTCAAGTATGCTCAAGAAAAGGTCTATCTCAACAGTTTTAATCCAATAAAGAACAATAAGCTACAGTTTGTTCAATGAACTGGCTTTTTTTATGCCATCCAAGACAAATAACCTATCATATCACCATTATGAGAAGTAAATGCTAAGAATATCAGTATGATTAACCCTGTTGTTTTATTTGATATGAATACTTTCCCTTTATTCGAACATTCTACTACTTAAGAAACCCTAAAAAGTTTACTCAAAGATATAAAGGTGGATTCAATATAAATGAATAATAAGGTTTATATGATCTTTCGTGAGATCTTCATTGTTTGCATTGTTCCCTTTGCTATTATCTTTCTTACCAATCTTTTGGTGCAAATGACCAGTAAAAGAAATTGATTTATATCCTTCTCCCACTATATACGGGTAATAAACAACAACTTAAGCAAACTACTCAAGATGTCACCAAACATCGACTCATGCAACTAAATTCTGCAACAGAAAAAACCTACCTCTTTTAACTGGGAAGAGATAGGTTTTTCTGTTTTTTAAGATGACTATGATATACAACCTTGGTTAACATAAAACCGATTCTAGGTACTAAAAAGTAAATTGAAGCAGTTTTTGTTAAGGGAAATAACGATATTTGACAATCTGGTTGTTTGTTATATAATAGTTCTATGACTTTAGAACAAACAAATGATCTTCAAAGAGTTAAAATATTTAATGCATTAGCAGATGAAAAGAGAATAAATATTATTCGTATCTTATCTCAAGAAGAAAGTTGCCCGCGATGTACAGATATTGGAAGGAGTTTAGGGATTAGTAAATCAAATGGTTCTTATCATTTGAAAATTTTATCTGATGCACAGCTGGTAACAATTAAACGAGAAGGTGTAACTAAATACGTTTCTTTGAATACTGAAATGTTTAAACAATACCTTCCTGGATTTTTGGCTACATTATAAAGTAGCTTTTTTTTTACTAATTAGTTTTAAAGTTTTATGACTATTTGATTAAAGAGGAGTTATTTATGAAAAACAGAACAAATTATCTCATTGTAACGTTATGTTTCATTGTTCTATCTGGTGTCATTAATGCTATTTTATTTAACGTGGCTCTTGAGGATATGACAAAGGATTTGAGTGTTACGAGCTCTGCAATCAGTTGGATTGTTATTTCTTATACATTGGTTATTACTTTTGGCTCAATTACATATAGCAAATTATCTTCCTACATTCAGATTAAAAAATTATTAATGATTGGTGTTCTTTTATTCACTTTAGGTTCAGTAATAGGTTATTTATCTAATGGATATATTGGAGTTCTGATAGGCCGTATTATTCAAGCAATGGGGGGCAGTTCTTTTATTGCTTTATCCATGATCACAGCAAATCAATATCTTCCTTTAGCTAAACGAAATGTCACTCTTACATTAATAGGAGGGTGTTTGTCTCTAGGTTCTGGATTTGGTTTTTTGATGGGAGGAATACTAACCCATATCTGGGGGTGGCCATCCTTATTCTTATTTATGAGCCTGACTTTACTCACAGTTTTTGGACTATACTACTTTATCCCCTCTGGATATGCTGTTAACGAGAAAGTAACTAAACCCTTTGATTTTTCCGGATTGTTTTATTTACTTCTCTTTGTTATTTCTTTTATCTTAGGAGTAAAATTAAATGGATATTTGCTTATTCTAAGCGTCCTTTCTATCCTCTTATTGGGCTTGCATAGTAAAAAACAAGGAGTCTTATTATTTATTGATTTTTCCGTATTCCTATCTTATTCTTTTAACAAATTAATCTTAATTAGTTTTATTAATAATGCAGCCATGGTAGCTATTTTGTTTCTTTTTCCTTTACAGGCCATTCGAACATTTCATGTATCAGTTATCCTAATCGGTCTCATCTTATGTAGTATCTCAATAGTAGGCTTTTTGATTGGTCTACTTGTGAGGAAGGCTGTTCATTTTATAAGTAATAAGAAATTAATGGTTATATCTATTGGTGTACAATTAATAGGTTTTGGTATTCTAATCTTTCTTGGTCTTCATTCTATGGTTATGATCACGCTAGGAGTATTATTTATCTATATAAGCTTTAGTGCTCTAACTGTAATTATTAATATTGAAATTCCTCATACAATAGAGAAGGAGAAAATGTCGATGGGGATAGGGGTATACAATCTCTTCAACTTTTTAGGGATGTCTTTTGGTCCTTCCATGTCCAGTCGTTTATTAGAGATTTCTTCAAATCTTATTTTTTCCTTTTTCTTCTTTGCAGGGCTATTAATCCTTTCTTTTGTGTTATCCATAGTAAAACAAAAGAGTACGGGGTAATGCTGCAATAGAGCAGAAGAAACTACCCTAAAAAACTAATTGAACAATTAGATCAGGTAGTTTTTTTCTTTTTTTAGGCTGTATATCGTATAGATTGGTAGTTAACATAATCCATGTTATAGGAAATAAAGAAGCTCACTTATAAAAAGTGAGCTCTAAAATGAATACTAAGCCTATTCAATCAACAATACAATATTCCCGAATTGTTCTTCTCATTTCCCTCATAAAAAATCCCCTCAGTAGTAGACAGAATAGATTGCTTCCTTTTACTTGTCTACCACTAAGAGAGGAAATATCATCTTTCATAAGGATTTTTATATAGAAACTCTTTTTAAATCAGGTTTAAGAAAGCTATCAAACAATCTTTAAAACGCTTTCAATTATTTGTTTGCATTTTGGAAAATAAGAGACTCTGATTAAGTTCTATATAATTCTCTGTTGAATTAAATTTTATTTTGTTAAAATAATCCCAATTAACGTAGGGTGCATTACTGCTTCTACAAATTCTTTTTAGCCCTGTTTATTCTGATTTTAATGAATATATTCTATTAAAAGTTTATAACTTTTTCGTTAGCTAATGAGCGTCGACGCTCAAGTTCAACATCCATTTCTGCACGCTTAGCATCGAGGTTGTAGAACCATATTGTTATTCCGATAAGCAAACAAATACCCAAGGGTACCCATATAAATACCAGTTCAATATAGGTTAAAGTTGTAGAACTTTGTACAGAATTTGGTACATAACCACCCATTTTTAGAATAACCCCTACGAACGCACTCCCCAATCCGAGGCTTACTTTTACAAAAAATCCTTGAAAAGCAGCAATCATACCCGCAATACTTCTATGATTCTTATATTCTGAGTAATCAATAATATCTGGTTGTATTGCAAATGTGGTACCAAAGATGCCATAAATTCCGAGCCCAGTTATCGCCAGTCCTGCTATGAGTAAAATAGGAGAAGACTTCCCGAAATATATTAATAAATCCCCAGCAATATAAATGGACGTACTGAAGAGCAGTACATTTTTCTTCGTCATCTTTTTTTGAAGCCAAGGTAAAATAATTAACATCGGTAGTCCTGAAAGAATTCCGAATAGACCAACAAAAGTTAACCAATCCGCGTGGCCAAGATTATAAGTGAAATAGTATATGACGGTGGTATTTCTTATAACAAAAAGGGCGAAATAGAGAAAGTTTAAAATAAAAAAAATAAATGCTTGATCTGTCAGCCCTTTAAAATCTTGTTTAAACGAGGATTTTAAAGGTTGAGTTGACGGTGGAATAACCTCTTTCGTACTCATAAAAGTGATTACAAATATTAACACCGAGGCAATGCCATAAATGCTCATTGTAATTAAAAAACCTTTTTGTGTATCTCCCTGTCCAAAGAAATTTACTAGAGGTGTTGTAACAGACATTACTAAAGCAGTTCCAATCAACGCACAAATCATTCTAGTAGATACTAACCAATTACGTTCATGGTTATCTGAAGTTAACCTTGGTACAATTGTATTCAACGGTATATTTACCACCGTATAAGCAATGTTTAATAAGCAATAAGTGACATAAGCCCAAATGATTTTTCCCATCATATTGAAATCAGGAACAATAAAGGTCAGTACAGTAAATATAGCAAAAGGAATAGCTCCTATCAGGAAATAGGGTCTTCCTTGACCCCATTTCGTATGTGTTCTATCAACCAATAATCCCATACCAGTATCTGCAAAAGCATCAATTATTTTTGTTACTAACATTAAAGTACCAGCAACTGCTGCCGTTATTCCAAAAACATCGGTATAAAAGAACAAAAGGTAAGATGCCATTGTGCTAAATACCAAATTGCACCCTAAATCGCCAACACCATATCCAATTCTTTTTCTCCATTTATCCATGTGTATTACCCCACAATTTTAAATTGTTTTTTGTAGTATACGATCTGCATGATTTTCAAGCGAAATATTTGTCAGCGTTTTCATATCATCTTTTAAGTTATTGTATATAGATTTGTAAACCTTGTAATAGTCATTATACTTCTCATGACTCCGCTTATTTGGCATGATTTTTTCATCTAATACTTGCCATTGTTTCACATCTTCATAAGATAACAGCCCTGTTCCAATTCCAGCTAGCATGACATCTCCCATATTTGCCTCTACATCATGGATTGGACAAACAATTGGATAGCCCGTTACATCAGCAAAGATTTGTCTCCACAATTTTGATTTTGTTACTCCCCCGGCAAGTAGGATAGACTCACCCAGATTTTCCCCAGTCGCTTCCATTGCATCTCGCAAAGAAAATGCGACCGCTTCCAAAAATGCACGGTAAATATGAGCTTTTGTATGAGCTAATGAAAGTCCCACAATCGTTCCTTTTGCATCTGAATCCCAAACAGGGCTTCTTTCTCCCATAAAGTAAGGAAGTACAATTAGACCTTCACTACCAACAGGAATGGTTTCTGCTTGCTCATTTAACGCATCATAGGCATTTTTCCCTCCGGATTTTTCCACTTCCACTTCAAACTGGCACATAGTCTGACGAAACCATTTTACAATCGCACCTGCAGTAGCACCACCAGCAAAATAATAAGAAAGCTTTTTTGCATCGTATAGATACGGCCAAACAATCAGATCTTTTCCTTTCACTGGTTTGTCTGAAACCAACGCTGCACACATTGAAGTTCCGATCGCTGCTGCATAAACACCTGGTTCAAATACCCCAAGTCCAATGTTTGCAGCACCGCAATCAATACCACTTGCTATCACGGGCATTCCTTCGGAAAGCCCTAATTCAACTGCAGCTTCTTTCGTTAATCTACCGACAATGTCTGTTGATTCTACAATCTTCTCTGGCATCATTGACAGAGGAATACCCATCTCTTCCATCATTTCTTTAGACCAGCTTCTATTGTTCATATCAAAAATACCGCCGATATTTCCTGCAGAAGAATAATCAATCGCAATTTCTCCTGTTAGTTTATAAATAACGTAATCATTTGGGGGCAAAAATAGCTTTGTCTTTTTCCAGTTTTCTGGTTCATGGTTTTTCATCCATAAGATTTTGGTATAACCATAATAGGGGTCAGCGCCATTGTGAGTAATTTCTAAAAGTCTTTTTTCTCCAATGTTATCTAAAACCCATTTTGTTTCTTCTTCTGCTCTACGATCCATCCAAATCATACAAGGTCTCACCGGCTCCATATTTTCATCTAATGGAATACCAGAACCACCATACAAACCACTGATAGCAATTCCTTGTATTTTCCTCGCAGCAATTCCTGATTTCTGCACTGTATTTTTAATAGAAGTTTTGGCGGCATGAAGCCATACCTCAGGCCATTGCTCAGCCCATAATGGTTTTGGGGTCAATACATCATATTCTTGTAAATCTTGAGCAATTAGATTACCTTCCGTGTCCATTAAAACTGTCTTGGTACCGGATGTTCCGATATCTGTACCGAGTAAATAATGCATATATAGTCCTCCAATCTTGAAAGCTAAAATCTGTTAATCTATTAAATACAAGTAAAGGCGCCATCTACTACAAAGTCTGCCCCTGTGGTGAAGCTACTAGTATCTCCAGCAAGATAGACACATATAGATTGAAGTTCTTCTGGTCTTCCCATTCTTTTAAGAGGTGCCATTTGATTCCATTGCTCGATTAAGGGCTGCAAACTTGGAGAATTTAATGTAAGTTCTGTACCCATATAGCCTGGACTAATACAATTTACACGTACATTTCTTGTAGCCCATTCTACTGCCAGAGATTTTGTTAACTGAATTACTCCTGCTTTAGAGGCGTTATAGGAACACTGCGGCTGAGGCACGTTTACAATATGGCCTGACATAGAAGCCGTATTAATAATAGAACCGCCGCCTTGCTTTAACATTACTTTTCCAGCTGCTTGAGCTGTTAAAAATACACCAGTTAGATTAATATCAATGACCTTTTTCCACTGATCAAAAGTCATTTCTTCTGCAGGTACATTCATACAAATTCCAGCATTACAGAAGGCAACATCTATACGACCAAAAACGTTAAGTATTTTTTCAATCATGCCATCTACATCTTCTGGTTTTGTAACATCGGCTTCAATAGCAATCGTTTTAACCTTATGGTGTTCTTTTAACTCAGTTGCGGTTTTTTGAGCTGCTTCAAAATCCAGATCTACAATCGCTACATCGGCTCCTGCTTCTGCGAAAGCGATTGCAACACTCTTTCCAATACCCCTTGCTCCACCTGTTACAAAAATTTTCTTTTCATCCAATCTCATTTTTTCAATGATTCCCATATTCAATTTCCTCTCTTTCAAGAAAGTAGTTTTATAAAATATATTTATAAAATTAATTTATATAATATAACCTTTTTATGTATGAGTCAATATAAAGAAATAAAAAAAGGTGAACTTACCCTTCATTCAACTTGCGAATGTTGTTATTACTTCAGGTGGTGTGATATATTTTATTTAAATTTAAATAAACTAGTTTTATAAAATATTTACACATAATGAGGTTGTTTGCATGGATAATAATATTACATTTAAAGATATAAAAAAAAGTAACTACTCGTCGATCTACCACCTTATTTATCAAAACGAGAGACTTTCAAAACAAGAGATTGCAAATCAACTTAATTTGAGTCTGCCAACTGTAACCCAGAATTTAGTTCGTTTAGAAGAGAAAAAATTGATTGAAAAGAGTGGTCAATTTGAATCCTCTGTTGGTAGACGTGCAACTGCCTATGCTATATGCCCACAGGCTCATATTAGTATAGGTGTTGAAATTCTAAAAAAGACAGTTTGCATTTTAGCAATTGATTTGCTTGGTATTGCATTTGCAAAGAGGGAACTATCAATTGAATATTTAAATACAGATCGTTATTTTAAAGAAGTAAGCAATGCGGTAAATGATTTTATCCTATCTCTTAATGTAGAAAAGGAACAAGTCCTTGGCATTGGTTTTGCAGTACAAGCTTTAACATCAACTGATGGGAAGAGTATTACATATGGAAAAATATTAAACTGTACAGGTTTAGATATTGAGGTATTTTCACAGCACCTAGATTATCCTTGTGTATTTTTCCATGATGCAAAGTGTGCAGCTAATACAGAATTGTGGATTAGAAATGATATCGGAGACATTATTTATTTGTCAATTGGTACCCATCTTGGGGGGGCTCTTATTATAAATAATCAAATTTATATGGGAAGAGAAGGGCATAGTGGTACGGTAGAACATATGACGGTCGACCCTCATGGAGACCCGTGTTACTGTGGGAAAAAAGGATGTATGGAAACATTTTGTTCTGTTAGTGCCCTGTTAGAAGAAGATGAATCATTAGAAGTTTTCTTTAAAGAATTACGATCTGGTAACACTTCCTATCAAGAGAGGTGGACCTCATTTTTAGATGACTTAGCATTTTCAATCAATAATATTAATCTTGTTATTAACAGAGAATTTATTTTAGGTGGACATATATCTCCTTACTTAAAAGAAAAAGACATTGAATTTCTTCATAAAAAAGTTTATGATAAAACCCCATTTCCAAATAATGATTCATTTATTCATATTAGCCGTTCACCTGAAAATGGCGTTCCTATAGGTGCTGCTATACCTTTCGTTCAATCTTTTTTAAACACAATTTAATTATGTAGACAAATTATAAGTTAATATTATAGTTCTCTTTACTTCTTATCATTTTAGTGATTAAACCCTAGATGAATACTAAAGCTTATAATAAAATGCTCTTAACCCGAAAAAAAGAATCCTTTGCTTTTATTGAACAGCCCCCTGTCAAGTAGACAGTGGAAATAATAAAAAAAATTAGGCGGCTTGAATCCTATATTCTAATGGA
>NZ_JAWRXD010000320.1:0-326 GCF_046535215.1 Priestia sp. SIMBA_032
GGCAAATCGAGATTTTATTTAAAACATGGAAATCATTCTTTCATATTCATCATTGTAAAAAGATAAAACGAGAACGATTGGAATGCCATTTGTATGGGCAACTGATTGCCATTCTACTTTGTTCTTCTACCATGTTTCAAATGCGGCAATTACTTCTTATGAAAAAGAAACGAGAACTGAGTGAATATAAGGCCATATATATGATTAAAGATTACTTTTTTCTTCTTTTCCAATCGATACAAAAAGACACCCAAGAGCTATTAAAGGTGTTACTTCGCCTGTTCAACCTCCTACAGCAAAACGGGCGAAAATCTCACAGATATGAG
>NZ_JAWRXD010000321.1:0-326 GCF_046535215.1 Priestia sp. SIMBA_032
GATATCAGAAATATCTCTAACCTTGATGAATTCCATCAAATAACGGCTACATCTGCTCAGTCAGAACTTGAGAAAAAATGTATAGAAATTAAGCTACCAAGTAGATTTTTAAGAAAAAATAAGTTTACATTTCTTATTACACCATCCATTCAAGGACAATTGGATAAAAACAATGCATACTTTGAATACTTACAAGCAGCAGATAGCCTTGTTTACGTATTAAATTCTTCTTCACCATTGCATAGTGAAGAAATTGATACGTTAATTTATTTACGTGAACAAGTACCAAACTTACAAATTCACTTCGTATTACACACAAATAATAC
>NZ_JAWRXD010000322.1:0-325 GCF_046535215.1 Priestia sp. SIMBA_032
AAATCGTTATATTCTTCTAAGTCGTCATCGTCTAATGAGCCAGATATATTTTCTAAATCTGCAATCTTTCCTTCTTTTAGTTGTGGAACCTTTGAAGAAGGCTCTTCTTCTTTGAAGGAATCGTTTCCTACAAAACCTGTTGTTTTTGCTAATGTTTTTAAATCAGCTAATTCATTCTTGATATGTTCAAGCATTTCGTAGGTTTTTTTGTCTTCTATTGCTTTTCTTCCATTAGATGAATCATCTAAATCACGTAAAATTAAAGATGAAATATAGTCCCCTAACCTACGCGATTTAGCATGTGTAGCTAGTTTATTATAAACTT
>NZ_JAWRXD010000323.1:0-325 GCF_046535215.1 Priestia sp. SIMBA_032
GTCATGGTTATGGCATTAATTACAAAGAATGGTCAATGGATGAAGTGGGCAACCGGAAGTATGATTTTCTCATTTATCAGCATGATGTCGATGAGACTAAGTGTATACTTCTTGTTTAGTTCCGATGTATTTTCATTTATGAACATCTTTACGGATTTTTTAGACCTGTTTAAAGCAACAGCACTTATTTTCACACCCTTTATGTTAATCGCAGGTATTCGTTTAAGAAGAATTCATGAGAGTACGAAACAGCCTGAGTATTACCGTTGGGCCAACCGTGTCATAACAGGATCTTGTTTGCTGTGTATGTTAGCCGTACTCGCTC
>NZ_JAWRXD010000324.1:0-325 GCF_046535215.1 Priestia sp. SIMBA_032
CTGGGCACCTACGCCGGACAGATGAGCGACGTGGGCATGTACGACTGGGACGGCCAGCTCGGAGTCACGGCCGATGACATCGCGAGCTGGTTCGAGATCGAGAAACAGCTGAGCGACGGCGGCGGCCTCCCCGACCCCTCGGTCGTCACGGCGAACTGGGCGCTCCCGCCCGACCAGCAGCCGTTCACGCTGGGCCAGGCGGCGATCACGTTCGGGTACAGCAACCTGATGAGTTCCTACGCTGTCGCCGGTGATGAGGTCACGATGATGCTCCCGCCGACGTCGACCGACATCAGCGGTGTCGCGCTGCTGCCATCCGCGTTCT
>NZ_JAWRXD010000325.1:0-325 GCF_046535215.1 Priestia sp. SIMBA_032
AACATTTGTATTCGCATATGCAATTGAGAAAATAGACCAGCTACAATTTTTTAGAAAAACAGGTTACTTTTTCTCTATAGTGCCGTTAGCGATACCAGGTTTAGTACTCGGATTAGGATATGTCTTTTTCTTTAGTCAACCAACGATTCAAATTCTTGGACTATCAGTAACGAATCCGTTTCATTCTTTATACGGAACAATCGCTGTATTAGTACTAGTAAATATCATTCATTTTTATTCTGTAACATTTGTCACGGCAACGACTGCCTTAAAGAAATTAGACCGAGAGTTTGAGCTTGTTTCGCAGTCGATGGGTATTCCGTTT
>NZ_JAWRXD010000326.1:0-325 GCF_046535215.1 Priestia sp. SIMBA_032
CGCACGATGTTTAAGAGCGTGGCAGCCTCGTTCTGAAGCTGACTCCGGCGTCCATGATGCTGGCCGCACTTTTCCTCGATTTCGTACACTGCACGCATCGCCTTTTCCTTCTCAGCGAGCGATATCGACCCGATGTCGGCCGCGAGTCGAATGGCTTTCGTGGTAGCGTCGAGCTCCTTCGCGAGCGTCTCGAGAAAGTCCCTGTGGTCTTCCAGAACGAACGCCTGTGTCAGGTCGTCCCTTACGACGTAGACGCCGTGTGAGAAGAAGTACCGCAGGAGCGCATTGGTCGTCCGCTCCCGGACCTGCGCGGCGAAGTCCAAGG
>NZ_JAWRXD010000327.1:0-324 GCF_046535215.1 Priestia sp. SIMBA_032
CGGGAATCTTACTTTTGTAAATTTTCTTTTTCTTTTTTGTACATATAGGTTGGTAATATGTGCAGTGCGTGATAAAGTAGGGATGATATAGAATGGATTATCCATAATCTACTAAAACGAATCTTTAGTAGAGGAATTAAATTATTGGTGAGTAAGGGGAAAAAAGCAATTATGGATCAGGAAAAAAATAATACGAATGGGAAAGCACATCGGCCGATTGTATACATAAAAAGAACAATCATTCTCGTCTTACTATTATCACTTGTATATTTCATGTATATAAAAATTGTTGCGTATAATAAGAAAGAAGAAACTTTAAAAGCG
>NZ_JAWRXD010000328.1:0-324 GCF_046535215.1 Priestia sp. SIMBA_032
CTTGACGTTTTGATGGAGAGATTTTGCTTTCTACAAGTAAGTCGATTAATACTGTATCTTCTGCAGTACGTTCTACAGATGGTACGTCTTTGAATCCTTGTTCAATTTCGCTTGCAGTTAGTTCTGCTACAGAACCGCTGAATAGTGCAGCTGAAATTTTGATTGCTTGCTCTAATGCTTCTTCGCCGTGAACAAGTTTTGTCATTTCAGAACCTAATGCTTTTTGTGCTGCACGTTTTTCTGGTGCTTCAGCTACTTGCTTTTCAAGCTCAAGAATTTCTTCATGAGATAAGAATGTGAAGTATTTTAAGTATTTAACAACGT
>NZ_JAWRXD010000080.1:0-606 GCF_046535215.1 Priestia sp. SIMBA_032
CTCCGAGAGAATTATCTATCTCCCCTAAATAGTTAAAACGAATTGTATTTTGAGTTAAATCTTTGCAAGAAGGAAACCTCTCTTTAAGAATTCCATATCCAATTCCCTTATTAGGTCTTTTACGAACTTCTTCTTTAACACTCTTTATTTGATTAGCAATATTATGCGAAACTTGTAATACAATAGGATACATCGTCGTAAACCACCCTACTGTACGTGAAATATCAAGATGCTCAAATAATTCCTCTCGACCATGACCTTCTAACTCAAATTTAATTTGATCTTTGTTTGTATAGTTACCTAAATTTTCTGTCAACACAGCAAGTAACAACTCCATTGGCTGTGTATTGTAAGGCACATTTGCAGTAGTTAATAGTTTTCTTGTATCATCTGCATTCAATGTAAAGGTAAGAGTAGTACAACTTTCAACAGTACTATTTGCTTTTTCTCTATTAATTTGAAAATTATTATCTAGGGTGTTATCTATGGATTCCCAATAATCTAATTCAGCACGTACTAAATTAACGCCTCGACTATTTAAAGCTTCAGACCAATCTTGGAAAGAGTTAGTTTTTAATGGTAGCGATGGAACTTCTCCTACATACA
>NZ_JAWRXD010000329.1:0-323 GCF_046535215.1 Priestia sp. SIMBA_032
CGCCAGAAGGTTATAAAGCGCTAGAAGTGACAGTAGAAGTGAACGTTGTAGCGAACGAAGTAGTAAAACAAGAAGTTACGAATGAAAAAGTAACGGGTCAATTCGAAATCGTGAAAGTAGATGCGGAAGATAAAACGAAAGTATTATCAGATGCAGAATTCGAAGTGTATAAGGATGGTAAAAAAGTAGATACGTTACGAACAGATAAAACTGGTAAAGTAATTTCTCAGAAATTAGAGCCAGGAACATACACATTAAAAGAAACGAAAGCACCACAAGGATATAAGTTGTTAAAAGAAGAAATTGAAGTCGTTGTGGAAGCA
>NZ_JAWRXD010000330.1:0-323 GCF_046535215.1 Priestia sp. SIMBA_032
GAGAAGTTTTTGGAACTTCCTCTTGTTCACGTCCTTTCACATACAAATCATCTGCTGCAATTTCAGCTTCTTCTTGATAAGACTCTGCTCCAAACACAACGTTTAATGGAATCATATATATATTGAGTTCATCACGGATTTGCTTCGGTATATATGCTGTACTATCAGTAACAATAGCTATTTTCATTTTCGTACCTGCCTTATAAAAAGTTTTATTTCCTAATTTTACACGAAAACTACAAATGGTGCATCCATACAGGGAAATGCCGATTGAAATTATACTCACCATCTCGACAAATTACAACAAAAAGATAAAATACTCA
>NZ_JAWRXD010000081.1:0-606 GCF_046535215.1 Priestia sp. SIMBA_032
CGGTCGTGCTTGGCCCGGGTGGCGCTCCGTTCGTCATCGACCATCACCACGTTGCCACTGCGCTCTGGCGTGCGGACGTGAAGCGCGTACCAGTTGTGCTCGTCAGCGATCTCTCGTCACTTTCGACGGCCGGGTTCTGGCTCACGATGGAAAACAACCGCTGGACATATCCGTATGATGCCCTTGGTCAGCGTGTGACATTCACCGACATGCGGGAACACGTCTGGGAACTGGACGACGACGAATTCCGGAGTTTGTCGGCGTCAGTACGCCATGCGGGCGGATATGTGAACACGTCCGGGCCCCTCGAAGAATTCCGATGGTCCCATTTCTTGCGTCGCAATCTGCCACTGCCTGAAAGCGATGCAGAGTTCGACGCGCTCGTCAGTCAGGCGGTGAAGCTCGCAAAGAGCAAACTTGCGCTCGGACTCCCTGGCTACCTGGGACTACCCGACTGACGGAACCGGCGAGCCTGGCGCTCACCGTCGAACACTCTTCGCAGGATTTGGTATAGGCCTGTCGCATGGAGCAATGCAACAGCATTGCGGTCGGACAGCCGACGCTGCCGGGCGGCTTTCGTCACGCCTCGCCATGCCGAACTTCATC
>NZ_JAWRXD010000331.1:0-321 GCF_046535215.1 Priestia sp. SIMBA_032
CTACTATAAGAAATATTTTATTAAACATGCTTTTCACCCTTCCATAGTATGTATTTCTCCACAATATTATTATTATTCTTCTCCTAACTTGTCCGATTTCATCACAATTACGTTTAAAAAATCGGATTGAAGAAAACAGTATGAAAGATATTTAAATTATCTTGTTTAAACAGACAGAATTATAAATTGTGAAAAGGGGTTAAAATTATGCACTTAAAAGAAAAAATCGCAACTATTATTCAAGGTCAACGTACCGGTGTATTATCTACAGTACGAAATGAGAAACCTCATAGCGCCTTTATGATGTTTTTCCATGAAGAT
>NZ_JAWRXD010000332.1:0-321 GCF_046535215.1 Priestia sp. SIMBA_032
TTAACTTATCGAAAACAGGTAAGTGTACATTTAATAAATGAAAAGGATCTTTTAAAACACATTCGAACTGTTCAATTTGAAACACACCACGTTTCGTTGCGGTTAATGTTAAATCCCATTTTTGCGCCGAATGTGCAGGTTGTGAAAATGGAAAAGAGAATAACGTTTTTGATATTCGTTCAATTCCTTGATCTTTATGCTGTATAAGAGACGCATCTAAATGAAAATAACAAACACCATTAACGAGAGGGATATGTGCACCGTTTTTCAAATGAATAAAAAACTTTCCAGATTCATCAGGGAAAAGCCGAGTTGTTTGTC
>NZ_JAWRXD010000333.1:0-321 GCF_046535215.1 Priestia sp. SIMBA_032
CCTGAGCGTCGCCAACGTCGTGGGGGTGCCCGCGGCGACCTGGCTCGGTGGTGCCGTCGGTTGGCGGGCCGCATTTGTGGTGGTGGCCATCATCGGGTTGTTGACGATCGTGGCCCTGTTCATGTTCCTGCCTGCCCTGTCGGACATGAAGATCACCAATCCGATGACCGAACTCGGGGCGTTGAAACGCCCGCAGGTGTGGTTCGCGCTTCTCATCGGCATCGTCGGCTTCGGCGGGATGTTCGGCGCATTCACGTACATCGCCTACACCCTGACCGGCGTCTCCGGCTTCGCCTCTGGGGCGGTCCCGTGGCTCCTCAT
>NZ_JAWRXD010000334.1:0-320 GCF_046535215.1 Priestia sp. SIMBA_032
CTCCCGTAAGCGGTATTAATCCAGACATACCACCAACATTAACAAAAGTTTGTACTCCCATTAAACTTGCAATTCCGATTGCAATTAAACTTCCAAACGGATCTTTACATTTTTGAGCAATCCTGAATGAACGAATAATAATAAGTAGCAAGCAAATTAAAATAATAGCTACACCAATAAAACCTAACTCTTCAGATATAATGGCCATAATAAAATCTGTTTGCGGTTCTGGTAAATATCCATATTTTTGCACACTATTTCCTAATCCTCGACCGTTTAGCCCTCCTGAAGCAATTCCAATAAAAGAATTTACCAATTGG
>NZ_JAWRXD010000335.1:0-320 GCF_046535215.1 Priestia sp. SIMBA_032
GGTTAAATGTACTCTTAAATCAAAATGAATTAAATAAAACACGTATGAAAACGTTTCGTTTAGATGTGAGTAATAGCGCTGCTGTTGAAGACATGGTAAATCATATTGCAAATGAAATAGCGCCAATAGATATTTTAATAAATGTTGCAGGGGTTTTACGTATGGGACCAATTCATTCGTTAAGTGATGAAGATTGGAATAAAACATTCTCTGTAAATACTACAGGGGTTTTCAATATGTCCCGAGCGGTAAGTAAAAATATGATGTTAAGAAAATCAGGGGCAATTGTTACAGTCGGTTCAAATGCGGCAAATACGCCG
>NZ_JAWRXD010000336.1:0-320 GCF_046535215.1 Priestia sp. SIMBA_032
CGGGGAAACTTGGATAATTCTACGAAACTTATAACCCATAATATTGTATCCTCTCCATCTAATTAATATAATCATTTACTAATTATAACAAATTTTTAACTTAAAATTAATATATTAAGTTAAAACAAACTAATAAAAAAGAGTAATATTGAAGTTGACTAATTTAAGGCGTTTTAGGAGTTCTTTTTTATAAAAAAAACACCCTAAGGTGCCTTCCTCTAACTTGGACTATCCTGTATTAATGCCATATTGATTAATACATTAATTTATAAAAATAATTAGTTATTCTTCCATGGACCCTAGCTGATATAATATATAAG
>NZ_JAWRXD010000337.1:0-320 GCF_046535215.1 Priestia sp. SIMBA_032
TGATGCGCATAGCGAACAATATAGAAAATCGGGTGAACCGTATATTATTCATCCGATTCAAGTTGCAGGTATTTTAGTTGATTTACACATGGATCCAGCTACGGTATCAGCAGGTTTCTTACATGATGTAGTGGAAGATACAGAGATTACGTTAGAAGATATTGAACGGGAATTTAACAAAGAAATTGCTATGCTTGTTGATGGTGTTACAAAGCTTGGGAAGATTAAATATAAATCTCACGAACAACAACAAGCCGAAAACCATCGCAAAATGTTTATTGCAATGGCTCAAGACATTCGAGTTATTTTAATTAAATTAG
>NZ_JAWRXD010000017.1:0-70673 GCF_046535215.1 Priestia sp. SIMBA_032
ACCATATCCTGCTCGTACAACTATAGGCGTAGCATCCCTACCTCTAGGTGCACAGATTGAAATAGAAATGATAGCTAGAAGATCATAGAAATAACGAAGCAGCATCCCTTGATAAAGCAAGGAACGCTGCTTCGTATTAATTGTTTTTCTACAAGGTAAGTAACAGTAAAACTTTTTTTTACTAAAAAGTATTACTATTTACTTTTATAAATGATATAACAACAAATATTATCTATATTTAAAAATAAAAAATATTAATGATTTATTTAATAAGTTATTTTAAAATTATCTAACGTTTATTTTTTTATTTTGATGTACGTTTTGATAAAGTTATATATTGAAATATACAAATAGAAATTTCCTTTAACCCTTTTATTCAATAATTACGTTACAACTTTCTAAATATTTAAGATAGTTTATCTTTTAGCTTACTTCTACCTCGAGCAAGTCTTTTATGTTCATCCTCCTGAACTTTAAGAAAAACATGTAGTGGATAACTAATCTTTATATTTTATCAGTATTCAAACTAATCTCTACAGAATATTGAATGAATGGATTAAAACAAGAAAAATCTTGATTAAATAACTCTTTCAGAGATACAACTTGTTTAATAAATAAAAAAACCACTATTTTTATGCAGAAAAACATCAAATATGCAGAGAAACGCTCTCTGAGGAAATTATCTTTGATTTTATCTATACTGGATCATTTGATGCGAATTTCAGCGTTCTAGAAAATGTTATTTTCTTGCTATTATCGATTTTCAAAATGACTTCTTAATCTAGTCCAAATATATAACATACTATTATATAGAAGAAACTCATTAAAAGAAGCCTTTACTCAACGAGAGCAAAGGCTTTCTAAAAACTCAGGGATTGGAGAATACTTTATAAGTTTAAACCAATTTTAAAGCATACATACATTCCATGCAGCTTATAATCATAAGTCATTATTTATGTCTTAACCCTTCCTCAATCACTAAGTTATGTATATTAACCCTCACTAATAAATGCTATAGCTCGTCCAGGTGCTCCACCGCAGCCCTCAAGTTTAAGTGGTAAGAACATAAAATCCCATCTATCATATTCAAGCAATTCTTTAGGAAGGAAAAGTTCTTCAGCCAACCAAATTTCAGCCCCTAAAAGAAGTTCATGTTGTTCTAATCCTTCCCCATCCCTTGGCCCGCCAATACTTAAAGAATCAATAGCAATTCCTTTTACTTTTCTGTCATGAAGCCATTGAGCTCCGTCTATTCCAAGATAAGGCCAATTGTCAACATATTCTGTAGTCCAGTTTCTTTTATATCCCCAGCCTGTACAAAGAAGGATAATGTCTCCTTCTTTAATTTTATCGGCGTATGGTTCAAGATGTTCTACCCCAATTGCAGTATGTGCTTCGATATCGAAAAGATCAATTACAACAGCAGAACCTATGTAGCTCTCTATAGGTGTTTGGGCAATTGTTTTTCCATTTGGAAAATGATGATATGGGGCATCTACATGGGTTGATGTATGAGTATTTAAAGTAATTCTTTCTGATGTGTAACCATCTTTAGCTTTTAACGTTTCATAATTTATTTCCGTGAGACCATAATGAAGGTAGCCCGGATTATTGTGATAAAAAGTTTGTGATAAATCTAATAATTTCTTGATTTTCATTCAAGTTCCTCCACATAACATTGTTAAACAAAATTATAGATCAATAATTATTTTTAACGCTTGGTTTTTAGAGTTATTAAGTTCTTGCATGGCTTCATTAATCTCACTCAATTTCATATGATGAGTTACTATATGTTCTAAATCCTGAGCTCTTTCCGTTAAGATTCTTAAGGATTGGTTAAAATCTTCAGATGTATAGACATTAGAACCCTTTATTTCGATTTCATTTGCTTGTATAGCTCCCATATTGAGTGGTATATCGGAAGTAAATACGCTAACAATAATTACTCTTCCACCACGTCGCACCAGCTGTAATGCTTGGTTAATCACAGCTGGTGAGGTTACGCTGACTATAGCTATATCAAATCCATCCGGTGCATAAGAGTATGTCTTTGTCTCTATACTTTCTTTTTCAACATTAATTGTTTTTATCCCTAGACTGTTCGCTGTCTTTAAGCGAAAATCATTAATATCAGTACAAAAAACATTCTCTACACCCATTGATTGCATAGCTACTGCACTAAGGATGCCAATAGGGCCAGTTCCTAGTACAATAGCCTTCTCATGCTCTTGTACATTTCCTATCCTTGCCGCATGAACACCGACGGCTAGTGGTTCTGCGAGGACTCCAATATCATAGGATATAGATGATGGTAAAGTATATACTCGTTGTTCTGGAGCAACAAAATATTCCGCAAAGGTCCCTAACCATCCTCCTACCCCAGCCATAATCTTCGTCTTACATAGGTTGTACTCTCCATTTCGACAGTAACTGCACGTACCACAATTTTTTTGAGGCTCAACGGTTACACGATCTCCTACTTTAATCTTTTTTACCTCTGATCCAATGCTTACTACTTCTCCAGCAACTTCATGCCCTAAGATCATAGGAGCTCTCCGAAAAGGGTGCGTGCCATGGTAAGCATGAACATCCGATCCGCATATTCCGGCGACAACTACCTTTATGAGAACTTCTTCTCTACCAATTGAGGGTGTTTCAAATTCTTTTACTCGAACAAGGCCCTGTCTTTCTAGAAATCCCGTTTTCATTGTAAATTCCCCTTTACTTTTAATTAGTTAATCATGAAAATCTACATTAGTTGCTCTAGCGCTGTATGATCTTTACTTATTGTTTTACTGAAGATCCTCAGAAATAGTGCGCATTGTAGTCGTACCAATATAATACTATCCCATCAAACACAGGTACGCCATCAACGAATGAAGGAAAGAATCAGATTGATTCTTTCCTTTACTTTCTTTCGAGAGAGTTTTCTAATACGCTCTCATATTCGGCAATTTTATCAATTCGGTTTTCATGGCGGCCCCCAACAAATTGGGTCGTTAACCAAGTCTTCGTAATTTCACGAGCTAAACCTGGTCCAATTACTCGTTCCCCCATAGCTAAAATGTTAGTATCGTTATGTTCACGTGTCATTTTAGCTGAAAAAACGTCATGAACGAGTGCGCAACGAATTCCTTTTACCTTATTAGCCGCAATACTCATACCAATTCCTGTACCACAGATTAAAATTCCAAAATCTGCTTCTCCATTTGCAACTCTTTTTGCGACTGGAATCGCATAATCCGGATAATCAACCGAACTATTGCATTCACAGCCTAGGTCTTCGTATACTATAGACATTTCTTCTAATAGAGTTATAATCTCTTTACGAATATTTATTCCACCATGATCTGAAGCAATTAATACTTTCATAATGTTAACCTCCTTATTTAGCTATATTCATAATTAAACCTTTACCTATCTTTTTTAATACATTATTTCCTAGAACAATCCTCAGCGCACTTTCCATACCACGTTTTAACTCCTTCAGAGTTTTCTACATTCTCAATAACCTTCCCACATACCTGACAAATGATAGTTCCTTGTTTTACGTTAGTTTGCTTAGTCATGACCTACTCCCCCTTTTTATTTAGAGATGCATTAGTTTTATCTTTATTTCTATTATGAGAAATCATTAAGTTATAGAAAAAATATCTTTAAGCTAAAATCGTATCAAGTAGATTGTATTTATCATTATTACTGGATACTTTTGAATGAACTTTTTCAATATCTACATTAATTAAGTCATTTTCTTTAATTCCTACAGCCCTACCTGAATACCCTTTTAGTAATAATTCCACTGCCTTCATTCCCATTTTGCTTGCTAATATACGATCAAACGCGGATGGCTGCCCACCCCTTTGAATGAAACCTAATATACTTGTCCTTACACTAATATCCAATCGATCCTCCACATATTTTTGTAGTTCTTGAATGTTATACATGTTTTCCGTAATAAGAATAAGGTTATCTTTTTTTCCACCTTTAATTTTCTCGTTTAGTTTGGAACATATCTCTTCAAAATCCAATTTTCTTTCTGGTGTTGAGATAATTTCTCCCGAACCTGCTAAAGCAGAATACAGAGCTAAATCTCCACAATATCTCCCCATTACTTCCACAATGGTAGTCTTGTCATGGGATAAATCGGTATCCTTAATTTTACCGAGGCATTCTAATATCGTATTTAATGTAGTATCAAATCCAATTGAATAATCCGTATAAGATAAATCATTATCAATCGTTGCGGGTATACCAATGACGTTTACCCCTAATTCGTGTAATTTTTGTGCTCCTTTAAAAGAGCCTTCACCACCAATTACTACTAAATCATTAATTCCATGACCCTTTAATACATTTAATGCCTTGATTCTGCCTGATTCTTTCATAAATTCTGGACATCGGGAGGTTTTTAAAAATGTTCCGCCTTTATCCGCAATATAATCTACATCTGTAGAGGTTAATTCATGAAATTTACCTTCTATTAAACCCTGGTAACCGCCCTCAATTCCTATTACTTCTATATTGTAATAATGGGCTGTTTTCACTACTGCTCGAATAGCAGCATTCATTCCTGGCGCATCTCCGCCACTTGTTAAGACTCCGAGCTTCATCATTACTAAACACCTCTGCTATTCTGATCCATTTAAGAAAGGTGACTAACAGATATTAAAATCTAACTGTCAGTCCCTTCCGTTAACACAAACTTTCTTCCAAATAGGGATTAACTAGTTTTTTCTAGTTTATCTACTGTCCTTTTTTTAATAGCCTTCCCTGACTGTTTTAGTAAGAAGGCTACTATGAATGAACCTATAAACATGCTAATACCTAAAAAGGTCATGCTAGTATCAAAAGATCCTGTTAGATCTTTAATGTATCCCACGATGTAAGGTCCGAAGAACCCACCCAGATTACCAATACTGTTAATAAGAGCAATCGCACCTGCAGCAGCAGCTTCCGTTAGGAAAGATGGTGGAATCGCCCAAAATGGAGAATACGCACCAAATGCCCCACAAAGACTAATCGTCAAGAATACAAATGATAAAACAATGTTCTTATCTGCAACATAGCTACTAATAATCAGTGCAATCCCACTTGTTACTAAACAAGCAACTACGTGAAAACGTCTCTCATTTTTCTTATCAGAGTGGTTACTAACCAATATCATGGTGACCATTGCACACACATACATTAATCCTAAAATCCAGCCCATAGCATGCGTGCTAAGGGATGTGGTTTCAGATAAACCTTCTGAGATTGTCGGTAAAAACATTACAATGCCATAATAGCCAACCATCCAGAAAAAATAGCCTAAGGACAAAGTTAATACATCACGGTCTTTTAAAGCCTGACCAAAGGTATAATGTTTTGCTTCCTGTTTTTCCAACTTTTCTTTCGTGGTAACGTCGATTAACCATTTCTTCTCCTCGTTCGTCAACCATTTTACATCCTCAAGCTTATCGTCAAGATAGAAGAAACACACAATACCTAAGATTAGAGCTGGAATCGCTTCCAAAATGAACAACCACTGCCATCCAGCCATGTTTAACCAGTCAATACCTAATAAATAAGTAGAAAGAGGAGATCCTATTGCATTAGCACCAGGAATAGCAATCATAAATCCTGCAATCGCTTTTGCATGATGTTTTGTTTGATAAAAACCACTTAGATAAAAAACCATACAAGGATAAAAGCTAGCTTCAGCAACCCCTAAAAGAAATCGCGCTGTATAAAACTGCCATGGTGTTTGTACAAATGCTATTAAAATAGCAATCACAGCCCACGTAACCATTATTCTACTAATCCATTTTCTAGCCCCGACTTTCGTCATCATGGCACTACCAGGTACCTCTAAAAGGAAATAGCCAAGGAAGAAAATCCCTGCTCCTAATCCAAAAACAGCATTAGAAAAACCTAAATCTTCATTCATTTGTAATGCAGCAAATCCGATATTCACTCGATCAAGTATAGATATAGTAAAACATAAAAATAGAAATGGAATGAGCCTTAACGTTACTTTTTTGGTAGTTGAACGTTCTAAGTTAAGTGGATCCAAAATAATTCCTCCTAGGTTACCATCTTTCTCTTCTCTAACTTTAATTTCCTTAAGCTTTTAACCTGAACATCTATTCAAAGTTAATTAGCATAATAAAGGAAATAATGTTGATATAGAAAACGGTTAATCTATTTTTAATTCTTAAAAACATCTAGTTAACAAATTTTGTAACCCTTTTCAATTCATCTTATAAAAATGAATAAATTAAATGTTTTCTTACAGTATTCATTCGTTCTTTAAAATTACGATGAAATGAAAAATCTAGATGTATGTAGACTTTGTAAAATCTACTAGATAACATCATATACCAAAACCTTAATAGCAATATAGCAATACTATAAAATTACATCATTCACCAAACTAATCATCTACCCAATACTCAAAATCCTTGTACTAAACATCCACTAAAAAACGCTTACATTTTACAATTTCTTTTCCTATTCTTATCAAAATAATATTGAATCAGGAAAAAAACTTTAATAGTTTACATTACCTCCATCTTATAGACTTAGATACTTGTATACTAAGTTACCTTATATAAACAGTGTACTTATGTATCTACCAATTGTCAATATAATTATTTAATTAACTAGATTCTGAATATTATTAAATTCCGCACATGAAAACTGTTTAAAGCTTTTCTTTTTATTTTTTTATTATGGCAATGCTGGAGTTAACCACCTTCCTCCGTTCTATTCAGCATAAAAAAGACAGCTACTTTTAGCTGTCTTTTATCTTTATATTTGATATAAATACAATAAAAAATTAGTTAGAATTAACCTTTCCAATAGCGATCATATAAATTTTCCATATGAAAATTCATAATTCTCTCTGCTTCTTCTGCATCATGTTTTTCAATGGCATTAATAAGTAATTTATGTTCATCAAAATTGACTTCTCTGTAGTCGGGTCTTGTTACAGTTCTATCTCTTATAAATTTCCACATTTCCTGCTGTTTCATTGCGTTACTAATAGCCGCCATAATACTAATAAATAAATCATTGTGAGAAGCCTTTGCTATACCGTTATGTAGTGCTTCATCTGTTTCTGGTACATAAATACCAGCGTTTGTTTCTTCCTCCATTTTATTAATCGTTGCACGTAGATCCTTAATATCCTCTTCTGTAGCCCTCAAAGCCGCAAAACGTATAATAAGTGGTTCTATATTCATTCTAGCCTCAACAATGTCTTCAGGAGATGCTGATTCTGTTAAAAATGTTGATTGAGAGTTTTCGACTTGAACCTGCTTTACATATACTCCTTCACCTTGGCGGGAATAAATAAAACCATTTAAATCCAGCGCACTAAGGGCCTGTCTGATAGGTACACGGCTTACACCAAATTGTTCACATAGTTCTCTTTCAGCAGGAAGTTTATCCCCTACTTGAAACGCACCAGACTGAATCTCAGAAAGAATTTGGTTATAAATTTGAATATATAATTTGTTATTGGAAACTGGATTAAAACTAATGGAAATCACCTCTTTCTATAATTATTAACTCATTTTATTCATCATTAATTAGACGTCATTTATTATATACTGTTCTATTTATAGGGGCAACACGTCGCTCTCCTTCTCTTTAGAAGAACCTTACTTATATAGACAGAACCACCTTGCTATATAAGTGAGGAGTTGTGAATATAAAAACAATTATACAGACACACCATAATGGCATGCCTGTACAAGAGGAGTATAGATATTAATCCATATGTGAGCCACCGTTGATATCAATTTCTTCACCAGTAATATAAGAGGCTTCTTTTGAAGCTAAGAAGGCAATAGTGGCCGCAATTTCTTTTACTTCACCCGGTCTACCCATAGGAATACTATCAATCACAGCCTTTGCATCTTCTTCAGGAAGTGATTTCCAAATTTCTGTATTAACCAATCCAGGAGCTACGCAGTTAACTGTAATACCATCTAGGGCTACTTCACGTGCTAAGTTCTTTGAAAAACCTAGTACGGCTGCTTTCGATGCCGAATAGTGCGGTCCACCAAATACCCCTCCACCCCTTTTAGCTGAGACAGATGAAAGACTGATAATTCGACCATACTTTTGTTCTTTCATTGTTTCTAATACTGCTTGGGTACAGAGGAATAAACCGAACATATTAACGTTAAACACCTTTGTAATATCCTCAATTGTCATATCTTGAACGGTAACTTTTTGTGAAATCCCCGCATTATTAACTAAAATATCAATTCTGCCGAATACTTCAAGCGTTCTTTTTACCATGGCATCACATGATTCTTTACTTGTTACGTTTAACTCTACTCCTAGAGCTTTTCCGCCAGCTTCTTTTATTTCATTTACTGTATCTTGTACGCCGTCAAAATTGATGTCAGCTATAACAACCGCGGCTCCTTGTTCCGCAAGCGTTAGGGCAATTGTACGTCCAATCCCTTTTTTAGAACCACTACCAGTAATAATCGCTACTTTCTCTTTTAAATCGAACATATTATACTTCCCCCATCTTATCAACTTTATCTATTTCGTTTAATTAGTCTTAAATCAGTTCTTTAGCTGTTTTGATAATATTTTCTACAGTAATTCCATTTAACTCTAATAGTTTTTCATAAGGTGCCGATTGTCCAAATTGATCCTGTACACCAATTCTTCGAACTGTACCTTTTCCTTCTTCGGCAACTACTTCGCATACCGCACTGCCAAGACCATTTAGAATATTATGATCTTCAACTGTAATAATTTTGCCGATATTTAAACAATCAACCACTGCTTCTCGATCTAATGGTTTAATGGTATGCATATCTAGTAATTTCACAGATATCCCTTGTTTTTCTAATTCTTTCGTTGCTTCTAAAGCGAGTCGTACTGTATCGCCGTTGGCAATAATAGCGATATCGCTTCCATTTTTAATTTTTTTCGCTTTTCCAATTGTAAACTCTTCATTTTCATCGTAAATCATTGGAACCGTATCGCGAGTAAAACGAAGATATACAGGTCCGTACACTTTAGCAGCTTGTTCTACTAGCTTTCTAGTAGAATAATAGTCAGCCCCCATAATGACAGTCATATTTGGAACCGATCTCAATACACCCATATCTTCTATAGCTTGATGACTTCCGCCATCATTAGCTGGAGTTAGACCACCATGTGAACAAGCAATCTTTACATTTAAGTTAGGGTAACAGACTTCTTGTCTAATTTGTTCAAGCATTCTTAATGAACCAAAAACTGCGTAAGTGCTTACAAATGGAATTTTACCGGTTGTAGCAAGACCAGCTGCTAACCCAGCTGCATTCTGCTCTGCAATCCCTACATTAATATGCTGGTCAGGTAGTTGTTTGATAAAATTTACTGTTTTACACGACTTGGCAATATCCACATCAATTACATAAATATTTTTGTTTTCTTTCCCTAATTTTACGATTTCATCCCCAAAGGCTTCTCTCGTAGCTTTTTTTACTGTAAGATCTTTTTCTAGTATGCTCATTATTTTAAACCTCCCGCCACTTCTTCCATTGCTTGATGATATTGTTCTTCATTAGGAGCAACCCCGTGCCAATCAGCCACATCCTCCATGAACGAAACTCCTTTACCTTTTACCGTGTCACAAATGATACATTTTGGTTTTCCATTCTTCGCGATTCTTACTTCATCTAATGTTTCGACAATCTCTTCCATCGAGTGTCCATTAATTCGCTTCGTTTCAAAACCAAACGCATCAAATTTTTTCTCTAAATCTTGTAAAGGCATAATTTCATCACAAAATCCATCAATTTGAAGTCTATTATTATCCACGAACACAACTAAATTATCTAATTGGTATTTAACTGCCGTTTGAGCAGCTTCCCAAATTTGTCCTTCTTGACACTCTCCATCTCCTACTAAAGCAAAAACTCTATAGTCTTTAAAATCACGTTTTCCGGCTATTGCCATTCCAACTCCGCAAGAAAGTCCTTGTCCTAAAGAACCTGTAGAGATATCAATCCCTTTACATTTTTTCATATCTGGATGTCCTTGAAATGGAGAACCGTATTCTCTCAATGTGTATATCGTTTCGTAAGGAACAAAACCACGTAAAGCTAAAGCTGAGTACTGAATAGGACAAACATGGCCTTTGGAAAGTACGAATCTATCACGATCCGCCCAATTAGGATTGTTTGGGTCAACATTCATTTCCTTAAAATAAAGCGCTGCCATAATATCAGCTGCAGAAAGTGAGCCTCCTGGATGGCCAGATTGTGCTCCATAAATCATCGTAAGAGCTGTTTTTCTTAATTGAATAGCTTTTTCTTTTAATTCTTGAATACTAATGTCTTTCATTTTTAGTCACCTCATTAAATTATGACTTGCTATTTTGCTAAAGGATATATTGGTTATGATATAAATTAGTACACTTAGGTAACTTGTATACTAAGTATCTTTGTGACTTAAGTGTACATCTAGAATATTGATTCGTCAATAACGAGATTGAATTATTCGAATTTTTTATTTAAAATAAATTTATTTTTCTGGAGTTAAAGATAATAAAATCTCTGAATATATCTATATTTTGCTTTAAAACCTTTAAGTAAATTGTCTCGATTAAAGGTTAGAAATACTAATAACTTTATACCTTAATGAGGGCAACATTTATTTCTAAACATAAACTGTTAAGTCTCATTGAGTGAAAAATAACAGGTTAAAATAGGTGCCAAAAATTCTTTGTGAGCAACCTCTTTTACCACTTGATTTTATAATTTTTAAAAATAATAATTGTTGCATTATTCAAATATCGAGGTTAATATGAGCACGTATACATATCAAAAGAGGAGGAATTTTTTATGGGAGTAACATTTGCAGGAAATCCAGTAACATTGCTTGGTAATCAACTACAGGTAGGAGAAAAGGCTCCAAATTTCACAGTATTATCTAACGACTTATCTGAAGTGACTTTAAACGATTCAAAAGGATATGTACGCTTAATCAGCGTTGTTCCTTCAATCGATACAGGTGTGTGTGATGCACAAACGCGTCGTTTTAATGAAGAGGCGGCAAATCTTGACAACGTAAAGGTTTTAACAGTTAGCGTAGATTTACCGTTTGCCCAAAAACGTTGGTGTGGATCAAATGGAATCGAGAATGTTCAAACTCTTTCAGATCATCGTGACTTATCATTTGGTGAAGCATTTGGTGTAGCAATTAAAGAATTAAGATTACTAGCTCGCTCAGTATTTGTAGTGGATTCTAATGGTCTTGTGACATATGCAGAGTATGTAGGTGAGGTAACAGAACATCCAAACTATGAAGCTGCAATTGAGGCGGCAAAGGCAGCTAACTAATTAAATAATTTCTAAAATAACTTCAAAATATTAAACCAGCAGATATAAATACCAATAAAAAGCAGCATCCCGTATAAAAAAAGGATAGCTAAAAGCTATCCTTTTTTTATATGTTTTCTTTTTTATTATGAAGCCAGTCTTTTGCATTCTTCTGCACACTTTAAGCAAGCTTCTGCACACTTTTGACAATGATCATGGTTATGTTTTTTACACTCATTTCCACAAGCTTTACAAATCGTTGCACATACTTGAGCTAATTCAGACACAAATGGTGTATTTCTCCCTAGGGCTTGTTCTAAATAAGCACAAATATCTGCGCACTCTCGATCTAAGCGAATACATTCGGCCATCATTTTAACATCTTCTTCTTTTAGGCATGCGTCATAACAGTGATTACATGCCGTCATGCATTCGTGTAACGTTTTAATAACAGATTGATAATCTTCATGTGACATATTAAAGCTCCTCCTTCAATTTTATCTCTCTTTATTACAATAGACTTCCTATTCTTTTGTTAAACGTACAAATTCATAGATAAAAATTTTTTATTCTTTTATTTTAAATTCTAAAGAGGAAACGAATTGCAAGGGAGAAACAGATTTTTGGGTTATTAGAATGTCTTTATTGGTACGTTATAAGAAAGATAATATAGATTGAAAAAAAAGAAAAATTTATTTCTATTTCAAAAGAAGTTTATCCCCTGCTTAATATAGCCAAATGGTTATAAGCTTATAAATTTCATTTTCCATCCACTAGCTGTTATAAAAGACGTTTTTTTATCCCTAGTTAAGGGAAATAAAATAGAAATTTAGGAAAAAGAAGGAGTTAAGATGTCAAAAATGAGCAGGAAAGAAAACTATGGAGAGATTGAAATAGGTAAATACGAATTGTTCTTTAAAAAGAGTTATAAGATTATAAATACGATTAATGACTTCTTGATAGGTATCTGGTTCCTAATTGGCAGTATTTTATTCTTTTATGAGTCCTTAAAAAACATAGGGGTTTGGTTATTTGTGCTCGGAAGTGTGCAATTACTCATTCGCCCAACGATTAAATTAGTACATGATTTTCATTTACGCAAATATTTAAAGGAAGATTATCATAATAAATAATCTTTCTCATAGAGAACTATATTTTAAATTCTACATATATTCTTGTCACATTTTTAGAAATATGGATGGATATATAACTAAAGATTATAGGTAAACTAGTAAATCAGCTCCAATACTGCCTTTCAAAAGGACTAAGCACAATAACCAGCCACAAATATCCCTGACAAAAAAGGTTAATTCATTATATTGTCCTATAATTAAGACTCAAGGTTTGAATAACAGTAATATAAAAAGTGGTTTGAAATATTCCGAAAATTATGTTTAGAATTATAATAGTAAATTTAAGTCTGTCTGAAAGTACTTAATTTTAAAATATGAAGGAGGAAGATCGTGAAGAAAACAACACCTATTTTTTGGATATCTTTAATCATTAGCGTTTTATTTGTAGGCTGGGGTATATTAAAACCGAATAATCTACTTCACATCATGACCACCGCCGAAAGTTATTTGCTTAATCGTTTTGGTTGGTTTTATCAATTTTCTGCAACATTCTTTTTAATATTTGCCTTAGTATTAGCTTTTAGTCGATTTGGAAAAATAAAACTTGGCAAACCCCATGAGAAACCTGAGTTTAGTACCCCTACTTGGTTCGCTATGTTATTTAGCGCTGGAATGGGAATTGGTTTACTTTTTTACGGGATTTCTGAGCCAATCTCCCACTATGCTACACCTCCTTTTGGGAAACCTCAAACAACTGAATCTGCAAAACTGAGTCTAGAATATACATATTTACACTGGGGATTTCATGCTTGGGCGATTTATGCTGTAGTAGCACTTGCCTTAGCCTATTATAAATTTCGGAAAAACATGCCTGGACTAATGAGCGCAACCCTAACCCCTCTTATTGGAAATAAGAGCAAAGGACCAATTGGATACATAGTAGATATTATAGCTGTATTTGCTACTATATTTGGAGTAGCTGCTTCTTTAGGATTAGGAGCTTCACAAATAAATAGTGGATTCCATTACCTAACAGGCATGCCTATTAACTATAAAGTTCAACTTGTTATTATTGGAATTACAACTATTTTATTTATTACATCTGCAGGAACTGGTGTTTCAAAAGGTATCAAATATTTGAGCAATGCTAACATGGTTTTAGCTGTCATTCTATTTGTTTCTTTTCTTTTTCTTGGTCCTACACAATACTTAATAGAACTTTTCTCTACAACCTTTGGTTCCTATGTTCAACAATTACCAAGTATGGGGCTGCGATTTGCTCCATTTAATTCTGAAAATAATCAATGGGTAAAGGATTGGACTATTTTTTATTGGGCTTGGTGGATATCATGGACACCATTTGTGGGGACCTTCATTGCACGCGTATCTAAAGGAAGAACGGTTCGTGAATTTATTATGGCTGTATTAATCGTTCCAACAATTGTGTGCTCAATATGGTTTGGCGTATTTGGAGGTACCGGTATTTATTTTGATTTTGTGAAAGGATTAGATGTGGCCAAACAAAGCTTAGAAACTTCTCTATTCTTTGTGTATGATCAAATGCCTTTTGGAGGGTTTCTCTCTATCATCTCTGTAGCTCTTATTTTGACTTTCTTTGTAACCTCTGCAGATTCAGCGACTTTTGTTCTCAGCATGCAAACAACAAATGGGAGCTTAACCCCACCTTTCTTTGTTACATTAATTTGGGGACTAGTTTTAGCTGCTATTTCAGCAATTTTATTAGGTACAGGCGGCCTGCAAGGCATGCAGGCAGCTATTATTGTCAGTGCATTACCTTTAGGGATCGTTCTTCTCTTTATGTCCTATGCATTAATTAAATCCTTCCGACAAGAAGTTGCTGAAGATAAAAAGCAAAATAAAAAAACAGCTTAACTTATTTCAATGTGAAGCAGCTTTAAAAGGTTTATGATTTATTTTCAAATCAGTATTTATATCCTTTTTTTGAGGGAAACTTTATATTAAACATCATGTATGTAATCTTTGTTAAAGGTTGTTTCCTTACTAAGAGGAAACAACCTTTCTCTTCGTGCATGTTTGTAAGTACCAACTTATTTTTTATAATTGAGGCCGTATTTCAATTTATATTATTTAGCATCATATAAGTAATTTATTACCCACTAATGATCTCTTAGAAAAATATTATCTATAATAAAAAAAGGTATAAGGATCGCGCGTTATTGAAACGAGAATTAGTAACGCAGTACATCTCTCCAGTTAAACAGAAATCTATAAATAAAGAGAATGTCCCCTTAACAATACTTGGCACATGAAGTGTGATTTTAGTTTTAAAGAGACAAAGGAGTATAAGAATGGTTACATATTGGATTATCTTATTAGCTATCGCTGTAGGTGTAGTGTTTATCGCAGAAAAAATGAAACAGCCTTATCCCACTTTCCTTGTAGTAATGGGATTAATTATTGGTTTGACTCCAATTCCTGGATTGGGAGAAATAAAAAGTTATGCAGCAAATGATACCGTGTTTCAAACGACCGTTATTTTTATCTTTTTATCAGCTTTGTTAGGAGATGCAGCACTTAAACTGCCCTTTGATGAATTAAAACGTAATAAGAAATCGATTTCTTTATTAGCTTTTTTAGGTACATTGCTTACCTTCTTACTAGTTGCTGCTTCTACTTATTTTTTCTTACACCTTTCTTTACAAGAAGCCTTAATTTTTGGTGCACTTATGGCAGCTACTGACCCTGTATCTGTTCTAAGTATTTTTAAGTCAATGGGCCTAAACAAGCGCCTCTCCATTGTGGTCGAAGGAGAAAGTTTAGCAAATGATGGAGTTGCTGTTGTCCTATTTCAAATTGCTGTCGTAACCACTGCTCTGAGCTTAACAGGTACATTGAATGCTTTACTTGAATTTTTGAAAGTTGTATGTGGAGGCGTATTGATTGGGGGAGTTTTCGGTTTTCTAGCTTCTCGTATTACATCTAAAATTGATCATTATTTAGTGGAAACTGGATTATCTATGGTTCTGTTTTATGGTACGTTTCAATTAGCTGAACACTTTGAGGTTTCTGGAGTAATAGCTGTAGTAGTAGGTGGTGTAATCTTAGGAACTTATGGACGGAATGTAGGTATGTCTGACCTCACTCATGAAAAAGTAAATTCTTTTTGGGAAACGATAGCCTTTCTCTCCAATGCACTTATTTTCTTACTAGTAGGATTAGAAGTGAGTCGTATTGATTTCCTAGATAAAGGGTCGCTCATCGTTGGAAGTATTCTTATTGTCCTTTTAGCACGTTTTCTCGCTGTTTATATCAGCTTAGCCTTTGATAAATCCATTCCAACTTCATGGAAGCATATTATTTCATGGGGAGGGTTAAAAGGATCTCTTTCAATTGCGCTTGTTTTAGGAATTACGCCCGAATTTGAAGGGAGAAATCTTCTACTAGCGATAACCTTTAGTAATGTGGTCTTTTCTCTTCTTATCCAAGGAACGACACTAAAAAAATTAGTGGCATTTTTGAATGTGAAATAAATGCTCATAATACAAAAAAGTTAATGTTATTATTGAAACTTTTTTTGAAATTCCTCGTAGATACATGAGGAACTCTTACTCCTTTCTTAGTCGAAATACAATAAATACAACATAGAACGTGTACAGGGAGGAATCAGATGGAATCAAAAATGAGTTGGTGTATCAAAAACCCCTCTTTTTATTTAGGAGCAATTTTAATTCTCGTCTTTGGGATCCAATGTTTTATAGGGTATGTAAGGGAGCATAAAATATATGTTCTAGAGTCTATCTTAAGTATCGCGGGTGTTCTTTTAATTATTATACCTGGAATGGAGAAGCTTGCTCACCATACAAAAAAAAGCACTTAATTATGTAATTAAGTGCTTTTTTTGTAAATAATAATCCTTTCTAATTTAGGTAATTCCAGTTATAAGAATCCATTTTTCTGGTTAAAGTATAAAAACCATGTATAAAGGAACATCAAATAAAAAGCAGGAAGGGAAATTATGGTTGGTCTTATAATTGCTATTATCCTCTTTAATTTTATTGCATTTACATCAAGGAAAAAATTAACCTTAAATCAAGTTCTTCATATATGGACTTTCACTATAGCCTTTCAACAAACCTTCGATCTTTTAATTGAATATAAATATGAAGGGTATTGGTATTTTGATAAAGAAGTGGACTGGACAGGCCTCCTAGCTCATACAGTCCTTCTTCCTCCTGTCAATATGATGTTTCTGAATTGGTACCCTTTCAATAAAGGATTTAATCATAAGTTTAGTTATATTGCTATATGGGTCATCGCTATTATCCTTTATGAAACAATAACGTTATTACCTGAACCCTGGGGGTATTTTCATTATGGTTGGTGGAAGTTATGGCATGCGGCTGTCACAGATCCCATTCTGTTTCTAATTTTATTAGGATATTACAAATGGATACGTAAAGTAGAAATGAAACTTCTTAGTAATGAATAATTTCCTTAAAGTAATCTACTCTAAAAGATAAACAGTGATAAAATAAAAAATCATAACAAAAAGCACATTTGTTAACTGAAAGACAAACAAATGTGCTTTTTTATTACGATTTTTTATTTTGTTTTTTTAACTTTCCAATTCCGAATTCTTTCGCTTCTTTGTTAAGAGATTTAATGAGACTAACCGTCATTAAAGCCATAACAACCGAAAAAGGAAGAGCTGCAATAATCATGGTGTTTTGTAGAGCCTGTAGTCCTCCTGAATAGAGAAGAACAAGAGCTATAATTGTAAGTAACAAACCCCAGATGACCTTTACACTATTACTAGGATTTTGAGAACCATTCGTTGTCATCATTCCTAGAACATAGGTCCCTGAGTCAGCTGAAGTGATAAAGAAAGTTCCAATAAGGATAATAGCTAAGATTGATAAGGTTGTTCCCATTGGATAGTTGGCAAATACACCAAAGAGTGATTCTTCTGTTGCTAATTTTGAAATAGAAGCAATCCCATCATGTTCAAGTAACATCCCTGCACTACCGAATGTAGCGAACCAGATGAAACCGATAAGAGAAGGAATCAGTAAAACACATACGACAAATTCTCGGATAGTTCTTCCTTTCGATACCCGGGCAATAAAGATTCCTACGAATGGAGACCATGCAATCCACCATGCCCAATAAAAGATGGTCCACCCATTGATCCACTTACGATGTTCTTCATTAAGTGGAGCTATACGAAAACTCATAGTAACTAAATTCTGCAGATAAGCGCCAATTGTATCTGTAAATAAATTTAACGTAAAGAGAGTCGGGCCCAATATAAACGTTAATAGAAGAAGTGCCAATGCAAGAATCATATTAGCATTACTAAGAATTTTAATCCCCTTACCTAAACCTGTTAATGCTGAAACTATAAATAAGATAGTAACAACTAACACAATAAGGAATTGACTCATGAGATTGGAAGGAACGTTAAATAAATAAGATAATCCTCCGTTAATTTGAACAGCACCGAATCCAAGGGTCGTAGCAACACCGATAACAGTTGCAATAACGGCAATAATATCGATTATCTTTCCTATAAAGCCATCTGCTTGTTTTCCAATAATCGGCTTTAATGTAGCGCTAATTAAGCTACGCTCTCCTTTTCTAAAGGTAAAGTAAGCCAATGAGAGAGCAATAATTCCATAAATCGCCCATGCATGGATGCCCCAATGAAAGAAAGTATATCTCATTGCATCTTTCATTGCTTGATCTGTCCCTGTTTCCCCCGTTGGAGAGCTAATCGCATAGTGACTAATTGGTTCAGCTGTACCATAGAACACTAAACCGATCCCCATTCCTGCACTAAAGAGCATGGCTATCCAGGTTGGGCGTGAAAACTCAGGCTTGTCCTCCTCTTTCCCAAGTTTAATCCGACCAATAGGACTTACCAATAAGTACAAACAAACGATAACAAACAACGTCACAACAATTAAATAGTACCAGCCAAACGTATTTGTAATAGCATCTTGCAGGTTACTTGTTACATTTTCAAGTGTTGCAGGCATTGTAACTCCCACAAGAACAAGAAGAGCCAGTATGGCTACCGAAATATAAAAAACTATTGAAACATTTTTCATGTTAAATTAAAAACTCCCATCTTTGATTGATTCGTAGAGGGTATTACTTCGATTGGAGAACATTAAGATATGCAAAACCAATTTAGACATTATACTTTTTTATGAAGCAATAGTAACTAACCCTTAAAGATTGCGTTAATAAAATACCTTAATTAAATTATTTACACTTTACTTAGCTCATATTCCGTATTTAAAACAACTAAGTACTCAATAACTCTCGATCTGCCAATAGACTAAGGCATCTCCCTATAGCATTCTTTTTCTTATAATTTAATTAATACTCTTCATCTTTTTTGAAATGTCGTTTATTTGTCTGTTTTTTGTCTCGTGGACATGCTGCTCTGATGTACTTATTTCAGGGGATAATAGTAGGCTGTTTACTAGTATAACACTACTCATACACAAATGTCTTGTCACCTACTCTTTTATCACAATAATGTTTTTTTGATAAATATTAATTTCTAATACTGTTTGTGTCTAATTTAAATTAATAATGTCAGTAGGATTAAAGTGTAAACCTTACTGTATCCTATACATTCCTTCAATTCCTCTTAGCAATCCGAAAGGATTTGAAGTTTACAATAGAACGTACTTATCTTTAAAATAATTATGTCACTATATATATGGCCTAGAAATTCATCAGGGTTACGCTTGCCTTGAAGTGGAATCGTCAATAATTTTGTTTGTAAGTAAGTACTTTTTTGTTATATATTGTTAAAAAGGATATAATTTATTGAATAGCGAGGTAAACTAATAAGAGATTTGAATAATAAAAAAGTCAACTGGGGGAAAGAACTAACTCTTTCTATCATTGAATGAATCATATATTAACCCTCAGCTTTATAACAAATACTAAGCTATCAAAATGTTTGAAAATTACTTATATGCAACACCTGAAGGAGGAGCTAATTCGTGAAACTTTATCAGGTAAGAAAAGGACAATTTGTATATTATAATAATGAGTTACACAGGGTATATTCCGTGAAACCTTTATATAAACAGTCTGTTCATCTTATTAGGCTGAGAGATTTAACTCAGCATTTAACCACAGCTGCAAAAGTTGAAAGATACAAACCCAAGAGTCTTGATAGTTTTGTGTTTAACCGTCAATTATTTACGCTTTGTAATGATAGAAAAGCTGAAGAGGGAGATTATATTTTAATTACGAATCCACGTCCCGACTCTCTGGATTATTATTCGTTAAATGAAATTGAAGTGGTTTCAACTGTTGAAAATAATGGTGTCGTCACAACTAAGCTTAATGGAATTAGACATAGTGAGTATCTATTGATGGTTCCAGGACGTAAAGAGGGCAGTCATTCTATCGATTATCAAGATGGTGAAAATATGTTGAGCAAGGATTTAAGCACGTTTGAATCTGATCAACTTGAGACAAATCATCTAAATCTTGAAATGCCTAATATAGGCGATGTTTATAAAAAAAATAACAGCGATATTTTAATTAAAACAATGGTGATTTCCATACATGGCGAAACAATTTTTATGGGAGGCGATTTAAAGTTATCAAAAGAAGAGTTGACCGATACTTCCAAATGGCAGTTTTTATATAATCTCCAAGATACGTAACATCATATCTAAAATTACTCGATTGGAGTAAATACATTCTGATATCATCCCCTTTAAGTAAACTGAATAAGAGAAGGTCTCACTAATGTGGTCTTCTTTTTTAGTTTACAGGTTCCTGTAAATCACATTATGTTGACTAAGTTTATACAGCGTAGACATAAAAATATAGTTAGGTATTTGCTTCTTTCATTCCTTTTTGAAACCATCTATTAAAGTGATGCGCAACAAATAACAAAAAAGCGAATATAGGGATATTCAGAAACTCATTTTTAAGTGGCCTTGCAAGTTCTGTATAATGTCCAATGAAATAAGTATATAGATTGGTTATAACAACAAAAAAAGCATAATGAAGAATAATTTTTGTTCGGCTATTTGACGATGGATATGTTACTTCAAAAAACATAGCAAAAGCTGGGTAAATCAGATAATGAAGAGAAAAACTTAATTTTGTTGCATTGGGAAATTCTCTGAAAGGAAATTCAACACGCTTAAAATATACAGATAAAAAAACATACATCCATGCAATAGTTTGCCCAAGTAAGAATGCAATTTGAGCTCTTCCTTTTAAGCGAGAGGGAACTTTCCAGAAATACAAGCTAATTATTACTACCCATGAAAAAATTAATATGATAATTTCTTTCTTCATAATTCACCCTTTTAACCATATTTTTTTAAAGTACATATAATATTGATGGTTTAAAAATAAGGACACCCATACCGTGATAAAAGTCCAATACCATTTCCATTCATGATACTGAACAAGGTTTGTTTTCCATTCCAATAAGACTTCCATAAGTGTGAAAAATCCAATGATAACCGTATAATAAAGAAATCTGAACCATAATGGTTGTTTAGAAGGATAATTCAAACTAAATAAGATAGCTACCACAGGAAATAAGAAAAATTCAAAACTAAAGCTAGCTCTATTTACTTCATTTATCTGTGGTAATAATGCTACTGGGTAGCTAATCCATCTCATTTCTACAACAAAAAGTCCTGAAACCCACGTAATAACTTGGAGAAATAAACCTATAATCCAAGCCTCTCTTGCTCTCTCTCGGGTAATAAACTTCCATATCAAGAATACTCCAAATAATAAAGAAGCTAATAATAGCCAACGATCTAAGCTCATTATCTGCACCCTCTTACTTTAAATATCTATAGTTTTAGTCATATTGACGATTTTTATTTAAAACAAGGAGGATTTGTTCCTCTAACGCTGATTATGTTAACTAAATATGTATACCATATACAGCGTAAAAGCAGAAAAACCTACCTTGGAGTTGGAAAGGTAGGTTTTTCTGTTTCATGAATGGTAATCACCGGTTATCTGACGTTGCAGAACGTCTTGAGTAGTTTGCTCAAAGGAGTAAAAAATATGTACATATATAAAAAATGAAGTATATTTTAAATCGATGAAAACGTCGAAATTACCTTGAAGGGCGATTGTAAAAAACAGAATACGTGCTAGTTTCAATCACTATTAATCGTACTGCACCTTAGCTATGAAAAAGTTTCCCTGCATTTTCAAAGCAAAATATGTTATAATATATTTAACCAATACTTTAATTTCGAAAAAAGGTGCTTTTCCTGAGGAAAAGCACCTTTTTTTATTTTAATTAGTTCGGACTTTCAACTAAATATGAAGATTCTCAACCTATCCTTCTACGGGCACCTAGAATATGCTATAATCCAGATATCTTTTGATTTCAATGCACATGTTATCTTAGGAGGCCAGACTGTTTTTAAATAGTCTGGCTTTTTTCTTTACTTATCTATATTTTTTCTCCAATTACTTCTTTAAAACTATATATATTAAGTGTTAAATCGAAACCCTTTTTGTATTTCCCTCTGTTTAACGTGTCCAGTATGTCAACTTAGATCTAACCGTTAATATTCCCTTGACTGTACACAGTTTTTCAGAGTTATAATGGATTAATTGAAATCATTTTTGCTAGCCGATACCCATTCAGATATTTCATCAAAAATATTTTGAATTTGTTCTTTATTTAAAACTTCAACTTTTTCCCAAACGATGGAGAGATATTCCTCTAAGTGATTAGGATACGAAAGAGATTCAGTAACAAGGGCTTTATAAAATAATGGATTACCCCCTTTATCTACTTCACCTTTACATCTATAGTTTTCAAATTCCCATCCTCTTTTTGTTTTTTTAAAATGATAAAGGTCCTTATCCCCCCATTGAGGACTGTAAATCTGCATTTTGAATCTAGATGTACTACTCAATTGTAAATACCTCCTCAAAATATAATTTTAATAAGGTACTCTTATTATTACCCTTTAAACATATATTTTATTTACATCTTTTTTACCGTAACTTTGGCAGTTCTAATTATGTCACTCCCATAGGTCTCAACTCTACTATGATACTTATATTCTTTCATTTTTACGAGCTTTATTACTCCCTATAAGAGGTAGTATGATAACGAAAAATGCATGTAATATATAGTATAAAAGCAGAAAAATACTGCCTCTTCCCAGTTAAAAGAGGCAGTATTTTTCTGCTCGTTGAATGATAGTCGTTAAGTGACGCTCTATTACATCCCAGATAGTTTGCTCCAAATATAAGATTTTAAACATTTTATTAAGTAAAAAGAGCTCAGCATACTAAGATCTTTTGCTAGATAAAGTATTATCTTTTACATACATTTCATAATGTCCATTTATATAACTAGTTACCTTTAAATTAAGTAAAAGGGCTTTTAGGTTAACTAGTTCAAAATCTAACTCGCACTCTCTTGCCATATCTTCAATCTTCTTTTTGATAATTTGTATATTATTTTCTAAATCGGTTACCGTTTTTTCACTGTATTGGAAGGGAACTTCATCTACAACTTCCGTAATTAATTGATTTTGTCCTTCGTATTCTGATTTCCCTTTAATTGCAGCCTGTTTTCCAATCAATACAGCCTGCTCTTTTATGTCTGACAGAAGAATCATTAAATCAATTCGTTTACTCATAGGTATATGCTGCTTATCAAAAGTAGAGATAATTTTTGTTTGATAGTCATCCATAGTTGTATGTAGTTGATATTTTGCTTCTCGAATTACTTCTTCCTGATTTTTAATAAGTATCATTTAAAAATTCTCCTATAATCTTCATATATATATCTAAACTATGGTTATGAAGTTAGTGTTTTTCAATAAAAGGAAAGAAACAAATCTTTAATAAATAAAGACATGCTTCTTTTAAAATTCCAATCCAATGTATTACTTTACCCTTTGAGTCGAAAAATAAACACAAAAAAAGAAACTAATTATTACAGAAATAATGAAAGAATGAATATATGATTACCGATAACGGTGATTGCGCCAACTAAAGATGTATATGAAATTCATTTGCATTTTATGCATCCAAATTGGATAGGAACATTTATTCTAAAGTATCTATAGTTAAATTTAAACCAAGAAGCGCTTGCTCTAGATTTGCCTTTACAGTTATTTCACTAAAATTAATTCCAAGGTGAACCATTGTCTGAGCAACTTCAGGACGAATACCAATTAACATAGTTTTCACTCCAAGAAGCCTTAACGCATCTACAATATTAAAAATTTGTTGGGCAACCATGGTATCTACAATCATCACACCAGAGAGATCAAATAGCAAGTGTGATAATTTTAGTTCATTTGCTTTCTTTAATGTTTCCTCTAGTAAAAGCGTTGCTCTTTCCGTATCTACCTCTCCAATGAGTGGTAGTATAGCAATACCTTTGGTAATTGGAACCACCGGTACAGATAATTCAAGGAAAGCACTCTTTGCTTTTTTTAGTGTGTCTTGATGAATATTTACATACGTCAAACTAAAAACATAAACAGCTTTATCTAATAAAGGGTCAATGATAGTGATTAATTCAAATATTGTGTCTGTAGGTATATTATGATTTCTTATTTCTTCTTTAAGGACTTCCCATATGAATTTTCGGTAATAGGTTGTATCTTCTAAAGCCTCACTCAGAGAAATACCTAGATTTGATGCAAATTCTCCTGACTCTTTTGCCCATTTCACTATTTGATCAAAAATTGTTTTTTGATCGTTTTTTTCCATGAGAGCCTGCCCAAAATAACTGATGAAATTTGCTCTTAATTCAATAATTTCTTCTTTTGTAACATTGACGTCTTTTACCTCTGTAAGGTCAGTCATTCTATTCGTGTGTACCATTTGTGCAATTTCATATTTTTTTTCTAAAATTTTTTCTCCCAGAAAGCGTAAATTATCCATTTCAAATTAACCTCATTTCTTTAGCCATTTAGATTGCTATTTTTATTTTTTATTTCCAAGGATAAATTTTTAAAAATTTTTAACCTATCCTTTAAGCTACTTCTCAAGATAATATTTAAAATTAGTAGGGTAAATGTGAATAAAGATGCTATGAAAAATATAGGTGTAAAAATCGGAACAAAAATAAATACAGCAATTACTGCAATAATGGTGAAGGTTAAAAAATTAAGTATTTTCTTATTTAATTTATTTGTTCTTTCTAAAAGCTTTTCATTTCTCTTTATATACTCTTTAATTTCTTTTGGACTCTTCGCAATATAGTCCCTTTCCAATTTTTTATTCATCTTACAAATTCCTCGAAACACAATAATAATTACTAAGGTTACGATAAGAGATATAATAACATAGTTTGGCATTTAAATATCCTCCTGCCCTTTTTAACGTTCCTTTTCTTGTACTGTATTTCTTTTTTTGTATACTGTGCTCCCTTATTCCGTGCAAAAAAATTTACAAATCCATTTTATGATTTCTCTTTTCTTCCTTTGTTATAATTCTTTATCTCTCTCAGTACCTCCCTTCTTTCTAAACTAATTTTTAAAGAAATCCTGGCGAGAAATCCTTTTTTCTTTTCGATTTCATCTATTTTTTTAATGGCAATTGGATTAATGTTTCGTAAAAACATATCCATGATATTTCCTCTTTTCCTGTAAATTGTGGTTCCCCACTACAAAAGAGAGAAGAGCATAAGGGGTTTTTGCCCCCACCATAGGTGTGGGGCTAGGCAGAGCCTAGCAAAACCGTGGGTACAAGAAAACCTGTTGAATGTGAACCTACTGTTGACCTAAACCCTGCCATGTGAACCTACTGTGAATATGAAAAACTAATGATGTGAACCTACTGTGAACCTCAAAAAAACACATGTTGACCTACTGTTGACATGTGTTTTTTCACTTCATGGCTAAATCTTGTTGCTTTTCATTCAATTTTTGAAGCTTTTCTTGTAAACTTTTTTGTTCATCTTTATAGAGCTGAATGCTTTCATCACTTGACTGAATGGCATCCTTTTTCATCGCAATTTTTGATTCGGTATCGGCTTTTTCCTCGTTTACTTGGTACTGCATATCACGTTGTAACTCGTTCATTTCTTGTTGCGTTTAACGTTTATGTTTGGCTTCCACCGTGATTGCTTTTTCATAGTTTTTCATTTTCTTTTTGACAAACTGTTTCTCTAAATCATTGACCAAAAGCGCATATTCTTGTTTGTTTTTGATTCCTTTTCCTCTGAGAACAAAGAAAGTTAGCATCACCACGTAAATTTTAGGATAACCATCTTTTATAAGTGGGAAAGAAAACTACATACCGGGATTTCATATCCCTTAGATTTACAACCGCACTCTGATTTTTTTGCGTTTCATTTGAAGCAGAACTTAAAATACTTAAGTAAAGTTCCTGTTGTTTAAACTTCTAATTTACATAAAATTATGATTAACACATTTCTGTATTGTGTTTATTTTAAAAACGGGCATGTACTTTCCTATTAATATTAAAAATACAAGAGATGTTTTGATTCATAGTGAATATCTATCAAAACTGATATTAAAATACTCAAAAGATAAAAAGATCTTGAAGTAGTTAAAACACAGATTATTATTAAACCTAATAAATATAATAAAATACCCCTTATAAAAATCCCCTTTGCAGATTACCTACACTATTAATAATCCACCATGGTATCAACCGATAATAAGTTAAACCTAAGTTCACCTTATTATCGGTTGATATTGATTGTAAGATTAGTAGTTCTATTCAAGTTGGACTAAAGTTAAACTTATTAACTTTAGTCCAAAAGATTCTTCTACTTAGTTAGATGATCGGTAGATAGATTGATATAAGAAAAACACATGAATTCCAATATTTTTTAAATATTACTCACACTAAATAGCATAACTACCCCAAATGCATATCGACTAATATATTTAAGCTAATTAAGTGGTCGATAGATGGATAGATGGATGTTATTTTCATCTTGTTTTATTGTATTTTTCATTTATTATTATAAGAAACAAAGGTAAAATAGTGATATATGGAGAATTATCATTATTAAACAGATAGTGAGCAGATAGATAGAAAGATACTATTAATTGAGATCATCTTAAAATACTTACCTGGAAAATTGGTTAAAACTCATTATGCTTTTGTGTAATTATCACCTCATATTGACCATCTACACAACTTAGACAGGTGGATAATAGATAGGTAGATAGAATGTTTTATTTAAAATCAAAAAATATAAATGTTCTCTTTTTCTATGGATAGATGGTAAATTGATAGATGAACAGAAAAAGAAGGTGAGATTGATGGAAGAAGTACAAGAATGGTTCGCTGTAAGTGATTTAGTTAGTAAATTTGAAGTATCTGAAAACACTTTAAAACGCTATATTAGACGACATGAAGATTTTCTTGTAGTGAAACAGGGGAATAGAGGAAAATACTACATATATCATGATTCTTTAAAAGTCCTTAAACTTATTAAAAAACTTTATAGCGACAATAAAAATGAAATTGAAGTAAACGAGTATCTTGAAGAAAATGGAATAGCTATGGTTATCAATGTTTCTGACGAAGAAAACACTGATAATAGGGATGAAACGTTATCTGTAAATATGGTAGACATGGTAAAAACATGGAACGAACGGTTTGATCAGCTAGAAAAAATCAATCATGAACAGAATGAAGAATTAAAGCTATTAAAAGAAGTAGTTCAAAAACAGACTGAATACATTGATCATCGTCTAAATGAACGCGATAGAAATTTTATGGAATCTATAAGAGCATTACAAGAAGAAAGAAAATCAATGATTGAAACTGTAGGGACCTTAGAGCAAGCTATGGAAGAACAAAAAAAAGAGAATAAGAAATGGTGGAAGTTCTGGTAGTCCACTACAAATAAAAAGGACGGTTCTATGTGTATAGGAACGTCCTTTTTATTTGAACCTTTAAATATCATAAGAGAATAGAATTAAATACAAATAATTTTTATATGATAATGAAAAACAATAATTATATCATATGATTCATATATTAAATAAAAGACATAGTTAAAAATAATTGTTTTAACATATATTTTTAATTTTTATTGAATTATGAGAACAATTAACGCTATAATGTAACTAACAAAAATGATCGGAATAGAAAAAAGACTTCAACTGTTTAAGAAGTGCGGCTAACACTCTTAAACCGTCTCCCCTAACTACAGTAGGGAAAACACCTGTCGAAGTCCTTTGATTCTACATTAATTTTTTAGATAAAATAAATCTATAGGTTTATTTTATCCCAAAATGTAATGTATTTCAAGGGCTTAGTTCATCAAAAATACAGACATTGTTTTCCTTTTTCCAGGGAAACAGTGTCTTTTTTTGTTCCTAAAAGGAGAAGATGAACAAATGACAAAGATATTAACTTGCTATTTAAAAGATGTAGATACCTTCAATGGACGGTTCAAATGGTTATGGACCAATAAATCCATACTTCGTAAAAAGAAAGAAGAGTTCTTAGACATTCTTCGTACCCACTTTAAACAACACCAATCAGCTATACATAAAGAATTTCCTAAAAAGAGAATGGAAATGCTGGATCATGTCATCTATAACCTAGTGGCTACGGGCATTCAAGCGATCCGTTCTGAAACGCTTATGAAGAAATTTAATGTATCCAAAAGTACGGTTTCTCGTTTTGTACGCTCGTTAAAAGCGACTCCGTTTGTACTTGTCGCACGATACATTAAAGAGGATGCAACAGGTACTCATCCGGACAGTTATGTATTTATCCTTAAAAGTCATAAGAACTTTCATCACATTTGCGACGAAATCTTTTTTGCCCATGATACAACAGGGATACAAACGCTTCAACAAGAAGAAATGACCACTCCTGTGACACGTCCTGTGACGCATCCAGAAAGTGCTGAAAACGTTGATACAGCAAGCTTGGAGTCCGATAAATCATCTGATGCCTTTATTAACCTTGATTTACCTGTAAATCATATAAATAATCATTTAATATCTGCTTCACAGTCATTCAGCTATATCAAAGGTGTGCCTAAGAAAGTCAATCAAGTCTATGCAGGTAAATATGGACACCAACTACAAGACTTTTATACTCGTATTCAAAATGCTGCAAAAGCAGTAAAAAAAGATACAGAGATTAAGATTGAGAAAGAGCAAATCCATGAAATTGCGTATACATCCATTGTGGGGTTAGACAAATATGTCCATGAAGCCAATCAACAAGGCAACCCGTTATCCCTACGGGATATGTGTCGATTAATCTATCAAATTGCAAAAAATCAATTCTATGAATTGGTGACCCCTAAAGAGCAGGGTTATTCATCAGTATACGCAAATCAACAAGAAGTTATACATAACGAAAGCAAAGAAACAACATTAGCTACACCAAAACGAATTATCCGTAAGGAACTAGTTCCAAGTTGGTTAAAGGCTGAACAGCAACAAGAAGAGGGTACACAAAAAGTAGAGGTTTCTCTGGATCAGCAGCTTGAAATGATCCAGTTAAAGCAAGATTTAGGACAAGAACTCACGCCAGAAGAGGAAAACTTGTTGCAGGAACACAGCTCTACGTACAGTTTGTTAGAGATAGCTCAGGTAAAACAAGACCTAGGACAAGCTTTAACGCAAGAGGAACAAGAATGTTTACGTCAACATAATCAGTTAAAAGACACAGCTTCCTAGTCAAAAAAAGTAGAAATTCCTTAGAAGCTGATGTTTTAATAGATTATGTTTATTTAGAACTGTGTTCTAAATAAACAATAACTAATAATCTACGCAGGAGGAGACTATTATGCCACATAAAATTACCTTAACCGGATCAGCCACAGGACCACTACGAGAATATGATCGCTACGTTGCCTTTGATATGCGTGAAAAAGGGTCACCATCTGCGCCTAAAGGGTTGAAGAAGAGTACGTTTATTTCGTACACGGTATTTGTTGCAAAAAAGGCTTTTAATAAAACAGGGCTCACGAAGAAAAGCATCATGCATGAAAAGATTTTAATTCAAGGGGAACCAACGTTGGATATTCCCATTGATGAATGCCCTGGTGAAATAGGCGTGATCTGTTTCCAAATTACCGTTCTCCCGAATAAAAATGACAAAGAGAAGAATGAGTCAGAAGCGAAAAAAGAACCTAAACAAGAGGCTTCTGCGTCTTCTGAGGTACCACAGAAGACGGAATCTAAGAAACAGGAAGAAGAACAAGCACCTGTTTCTCAACCTATAGCAAAGGAAGAGAAGAAAGAAGTAAAGCCTATTCAGCCAGAAGTACAACAAGTGCCTACAGAAGAAAAAAAGGCTGAGGAAAAAAAGACAACACTATCAAACCAACCGAAGGGAACTCAGGATCTATTAAACTTTGATGATATTATCGTTCCTGAAGAGTTCTTAAAGACACTTCCAAACCCTGAAAAAACGCAAAAGGTTATCGATTTTGTGAAGCGTACAGGGCGCTTAGATGAGCCATTGACGATTGAAAAAGGGTCAAAGATCTTAAAAGATGGATACCGTCGTTATGTGGTAGCTAAGACTATCAAAATGGACAAAGTTCCGGTTGTCTATGAATATCAAAAATAAGGGTGTAGGAGTCTACTAAATGAATAATAAACAAAAAGCGATTGAATATATTCAAAAGGCGTCTGATGAATTGGAAAAGCATCGGGAGTTTCTTGCAAATTTAGGCCTGAATGTATCCTTTTTGAATACAGCTGATAGAAAGTTAGATCAAGCCATCCATTGTCTTGTTCATTCAATCGAAGAGCCCGAGGATGACAATGAAAAAGAAATTAAAGAAGTGTCCTTTCATGAAGGTGAAAAGGTTATTGTATTCAAAAACGGGGATATCAAAACGATTAAATATTTTAATCAAGCAGAGAATGTAGATAAAAATTAGATCATTTTAAGTAGGATTTAGATGGGAAGGGTAATTGGTATAGCTACGTCCAAAGGTTGCGTTACAAAGACATGCCCAAGCCATGCGGAAGCTTAAAAGGTCATTGAGTTCGTGAGGCCTACGGGACACTTAATGGAGGAGACGTTTGTTAAGCATTACATAATAGCAAGTAGCACCCAATAAAAAAGATTTTCCGCAAAAATTTTCTCCAAATAATAAAATGTTACACTGGAAGTGTATAATCTTTTATTCTAAAAAAACTCGGTTTCTATAAGAACAGGCTTATTGATTATAAGAACATTCATTTTAAAATTCTGGTTTACTATCCAATAAATAATATTAATTGTAACCAATTTCCTTGACGTGTACCATTTACATCCAATGAATTGATGTTATCGCCATATTCAATGGCAAGTATTCCTTTGATAAAATAAAGGGACAATCCTTTTTCATAGGTTTTTTCTTCATAGGTAATATCCCTATTATCTAATATTCAAGATTCTTTGTTAGTGTGCACGCATTTTATAATGCATGCCTTTTTTTGTGGTAATTATATATATCTATGAATATTCACAACAAAGACCGCCCAATATGTATTAGTCTATAAGGCGGTCTTAACTGTATTCATGCTATATGATTATGACAAAAATATCGACATTATTCTATAGAGATATTAGAAAAATATTTTGTTACCCATACATATGCTAAATATCTTAATTTTATTTCTTAATTTCGGTTTTTATCCTACAAAAATAGGATTTTTTGAATAGACTTATATATTTTTGTCAATCCTTTTGTATAAAGGGGTGATTGATATGCCAAGACCATCTATAAAACGAAGTAAGGTAGGAAGATTCCTTGAAAAATATGGATATACTCATGCTCATTTGACTAAAATGACTGGATTAAATAAGAATACGGTTACTAAAGTTTACACTGATTCTAACTATATACCAAATGGACAAACTATGAAAAAAGTAATGAAGGCACTTAAGCGATTAGATCCCAGTTTAAAAGCTGAAGACTTTTATGATGTATGAAAAGGCACCAATAATGTGCCTTTATTTATTTGCTTTCTTTTAAAAAATTGCCCCCCTATATCAATAGAAGGGCAAAGGTCTGTGCCTGCCTGTCACTAGTCAACCCTCGAAAGGTGACATCTCTATTCATATCCAACATATACACAATCTAAACTTTCTACTTAAACATATATTTTTATTTCCTATTTACATAACAAACATTATCGATACTATAGCAAAACAACCCTAGAGTTGTAACTCTAGGGTTATCTAAGTAATCATTGCTAAGATAAAATAAAACTTGTTTCCTTTTTCAATACGACTGTATTTTCATAAACTAATCTGCATTTCCACAAGTAGAGAAAACTTCTCTATTGCTTCTACAGTCGGTTCTGTTCTAGATATTCTTTTAAAGTTTGCTGTAATGTTCCTTTTGCTTCTGCTTTATCCTCAAAAGAGATTCCTGAGTGAATCATTGTTCGCACCAAGTCAGCACGTAAACCTGTAAGGATGGCTTTACTTCCCATCATTGAAATACCAGTTAATATTTTTTGAAAATGGTCAATGACATGCATCTCCATGTTAGCAATTCCAGACAGGTCCATAATTAATGTTTGAATCTTTAAATCTGAGATGCCCATCAACACTTTCTCCTCAATCGTTTGGATACGATTGATGTCAATCATTCCGATCAACGGTAGTACAGCTACAGATTGGCTAAGTGGTATAATGGGCACCGATAGATTTTCAACTAAGTCTCTCTGGGAGGCAATTAATTCATCTTTATACTTGGAATAACTAATGAGAAAAGTGTTAAGAAATTGATCAATCCGATCATTAATTCGTTTCTCTAAGGCATAAAATTCTTCACGACCATTAAAATGGTTATTTATTCGATCATATTGATAGAGAAAATGCCATAACGTTCGCCTAATGGCCTGTACCCATTCTAGTTTGAAAGCAAGAGTTAAGGCGTGCTCTGCCCAGGCTACTCCTTCTTGTTGAGCGAAAGCAATGAGTTGTTCTTCTTTTTGCTCTACGACATAGAGAGATAACTTTTGAGCATTTTTCAAAAGATCAATATTTCCAGTTTCTAAAATGTCGTTAATCTTAGAAGCTACGTTAACCGCCTCTGATAAGAGCTTATCCTGGAAATTCTGTTTGTTGTCCCTAATAAAATCGGTCATTTTTTCTCTCTGATTATAAATAGTTTCCATTTTGAATACACCCCTTATTTGTTTATTAATTATCGTTATCCTTAGTTAGTATCCCTAAATGAATGATTACCAATTTTCATTTTTAGTCTTTGTATATAAACGAATGTCTTCCTTCTTTGTACTAACGATATTAGATATGTTTTTAAATAAAAACCAACAGAGCTTTTATAATGAATCTTTAAATCTGGATCTATCTATGGCCGTACCCATTTATTTCGACATGATAAAGGGTTAATTAATATCATGTTCGCTAGCTGATATCCATTTAGATAGTTCATCAAAAATGTTCTGGACTTGTTCTTTATTTAACGTGTTAACATTCTCCCATGCACTAGAAATATAAGTCTCTAGATAGTTTGGATAGTAAATGGATTCAGTAAGAAGGGCTTTATAAAACAAAGGCTTACCACCTTTATCTACTTCACCTTTATACCTATAGTTTTCAAATGTCCAACCCTCTTTTGTTTTTTTAAACTGATACAGGTCCTTATGTCCCCACTGAGGGCTATAAATTCGCATTTTGAATCTAGATGCACTACTCAATTTTAGATACCTCCTATCTCCTCAAAATATCAATTTTAAATAAGACTCTTTATATTTTCACCCTCAAAACATGTATTTAAAATCCATCTTTTATGCCATATATATCCTTAGTTTCCACCTATGTTGCGTCTCTCATATAACATCTAATCCCCATACAAAATTACATTCTTTTGGTTTTTTACAAATTTATTTCATTTTTGAAATCTTTATTTCAATTATGGGAAGTAATAACTTATAATTATACCCTATGTTAAAATAGATTAAACTTTAATTTGCAATATTTCTTTAAATAGTGAGAAGGGGGCTCAGTGATAGATGACAATAATTAAAATTAAAGAGATGTTAGAAACTTTATTACAGTATGAAGATAGTGAAATTATTCATACCATTTATAGTGTACATAATACCTTTTCCCTTAGCTATTCTAAAGAACTAAAGACCTTTCAATTGAGGAATGTTGAAACAGGTGAGATTGAACGTTTTACAGATGTGGAGACTACATCTATAGCTCTGTATAAAATAATAAGTACTGGGGAAAAGGAAGTCACTGAGTAATAAACTATTTTTAAGGTTTAGATAATGAAATTTTTTTAAAAAAAGAGACTACATCATTTAGAGATAGGCTCTTTTAGATTTGAATATATAAATTCTTTTATTTCTACAATTGAAAGACCTAATTGATAAGCTTCCTTCATAAGACTAATCCATTCCTGGTCAAGCTTATTCTCTTCTTCTAGCACACGCTTCCTCCAACCTTCCTCATTCAGATTTATTAGATTTCAACACTCAATAACAGTACATGAGAAATTGATACTATTTATTCAACATATTTCTTCTCATTTCCTGCAATATAAGTCTTTTCATATAATTAATTAAGGTTTAGTGTAGAAAAAAGTAAATTTAAAGAATTATTATTGAGGTTTTGAGCAAACTAAACAAGGTGCAATACAGCATCATCTAATGACTACTGTTAATTCAACTTACAGCAAAAGACCATCTCTTTTGACTGGGAAGAGATGGTCTTTTTTGTATATAGTATGAACTCATAATTATCATAATCACACCTCACAAAATTAAAAAAGAGCCATTTATTATCATACGGCTCCTTTTACTAATTTATATACTTTTGATGATTGCTTCTCTTATCAATAAGTTATTTATTATACGTCGTATCGGTATCTCTATGATTATCAGTGTTAAGAACATGTTTATCTAGATACTTATGGAAAAACCATTCACCAATCGTTATAACAATTGCTGATATTATAGAGCCCTGAATAATAGTGCTGGTATTTCCAAAAAGAGATGCGCCCATTATCCAGATTACTAAAAAAGATAAAATAAGATCAGAAATTGTAGCGATAATGTTTCGTTTTTTGTAGTCTGAGTCATCAGCAGCATTTCGATATACTAACAAATCGCCAAGGGCGTAAGCGACAACTGTAAGGATCAAACTGATCAGCATGCTGTCACTAAAACCATAACTATAAATGCCTGTTAGTATGATACCTAAGACCACAGCACTCATTACAAACTTTATAATAAGAGCCTTTAGATGTTTCATTTTATCTTTCTCCTTCCTTTCATTAGCTTTTTAGGGTTATATACCCAATTTTAAGGAGAATACTCTCTTTTAGATTGAAGAAAGAGTTATCTATAATAAGCCTAATTTTTAGATGGCATAATATAATATCCTACGTCATCTAAATCAACATAATGTTCTTTATTATTGCATACAAAAAAGCCCTTTCAACAAGGGCCTTTTAAAGCATTTTTATATAACGAATTTTTAAAGTGTTCCTTACCATTATCAACTAGAATCTTTTTATTAATTGGGTTACTCTCCTTTTAAAGCCTTTCTATTTGGCGCCTGAGGCGGTTGTTCTAGCCATTGTCGGTTGACCATAATATTAAATCCCTTTTCGGCATAAATTAATATTTCTCCAATTACTTTACTATAATAAGTAACTAAATCCAGCCGCATAGATAAAGATAAAGCATGTCCGATAAGTGTCACATCAATGGAATTTAAAAAATGAAAAAGCGCAACGATAAGTTTGTCGGAAAAAGGAGAAACGGTTGAATTTGTTACTTCCATACTAACAGGAACCGTGCCAAGAAGTTCTTCTTTTTTTAAAAGCTCATTAAAGAAATTAATTTGTTTTTCTGATATTTCCATTCCATCTTTTATATAGTTTTTAATTTCTTTGTCTTTAATTACCTGTAATAAGCCCATACAGAGTAACACCGAGAAATAGTTACGCTCAATATTGAAGAATATTTCGGTAAGTTCGACCGCATTTAAAGGTCTCTTTTTTCCCATGGCTGCTATGATATAAGATTGTTTTTTTATATATTCAACTTTCTCAGGATAAGTAATCATAGGTGGTCGATCATAAATCCCTTTAGATAACATTAAATTTGTAGATTCTGCATAGAGCTCTGTAGCCTGGTTCAAAGCTTTAGTGAAGAAATCAAGAACATCTGCCCGAGCAACAGTAGAAGTAGCAAACCCTAAGTTAACCATCGCCATACGATTCATCGAGTACACAAAACTCAGAGCAAAAAGATCATAAAAAAGGGGAGGAGCTGATAAATTGATATCCTTTTCCGTAAATCCATCGGGTAAAGGGATACTTTCCTCAGAAAAAATGTTCTTAATTTGGTTTAGATGTGTTTGAGAGATATGTAAAGATTTTTGTAAAATAGGCTTTATTTCTTCATCTTGCAAGTGATGAAGAAAATACTTTAACAAACAAGTGGACATTGTTTCTTGAATATAAACTCCCCATAATCCTCCAATTTCCGGACTTGACAACCTTACATTACGCTTAACCATTGATGCCTCCTAATTACATGTATTTATCTTGAGTATTGCATTTCTTTCTCTAAATTATTCTTTTCCTAATCTTTAGCAGGATAAAGAACATCTTTACTTATAGTTACCATAATGGACTTTATAAGAAATGAAGATGATATACTTTAAGGGCTGATATGGAAGAAATTAAAAGTGAAATCTTAAATAGATTAAAATAAATAATTAGTACAACTAATACTAAATTCTACTGAATACGATTTTCTGCATAGAGCGCACTACTTGAGGCGCCAGTAGGCATCATAATGCTAATTCTCCAATTTCCTTGCGAGAATAGGAAAAGCTACTGTTGAGGCCAGTAGCTTTTTTGTTAACCAAATAAATTATCTTGGAAGAGATAGATACTATATTTTATGGTCTCTTAGATCTAGATAACAAAATGTCCCTGGAATTGAGGTAATGATTCATAAAGACTAAGTTATTCCTCATAGTAGTATGCATGACAATTTTCATTAAATTAAGGGTTGTATTAATCAATTATTTAACTTCCCCTCTATATATTTTTATAGTTTTTTTAAAAGACAACGGATCTCCATGCATCTGTATAGAGATAAAATAATATCCTTGAGCAAGATTAAATGAGTTGTTTTTTCTTTTTTATATAATTTAGTATGACTTCACGCTCATCTTCAAATAATAGGTTTAAATGATTAATTTTAGATATTGGTTGCCAAAAATATGAGTCTATAATCGGGACTTTCTTTTCTCCAGCTACTATTTTAACTTCAAAATAGATCATGTGAACATCAACATTATAGGTAGTAGACCTATTCTCGTGTATTTTTTTTACTATCTCTACTTGATAACCCGTTTGATTCCATACTTCTCGAATACAACAATCTTCAAGCCTTTCATATCCTTCGATAGCACCAGAAGGAACAGACCAACACTTGGGCATGTTGGGTTTCTCTTGGGAGACCATTAATAATTCATCTTTATCGTTTAAGCAAATTATTGCAAAACCACTACACGTATTCACTAAGATCTCCCCTTAACAAAACATTATAGGCATACAGGTGTTTCTTATAAATAGAACTCAATCAAACGCGATTATATTCTTAAGCAAATTCTTTAAAAAAGTTACAGCGTGAGCTTAAACACAGACGATTTCTTTATTTGGTAAGTGTAACTTTAAATACCACTTCTGTGTCATCTGCTACTTCAGCTCCTTGATAAAATGTACTATGGGAAACACTATGAGCTATAAATCTTTCACTCGTTTCAGGGATCATGAGAGTATAATGAGTATTCTCAAAAAAGGAATCGTATAATTGATAATCTTGTTTACCTAAAACAGAAAATGAAAACTTAATTTGATCTCTCCCCTTAGTCATTTGTCCATTATTAATAATTCTTTTTTCAAGTCCCACTTCTTCTTTGCTGACTGTAGACGTAGTAAGATATTTTACATTAAATACAACATCATTAATGACTAATTCTTTCACTATTAAGTCCTCCTTCTCTATTTGTTTCTTTTCCTTAATTCGCCAAAGCTTAATAGGTCACCTCTTTTCTAATATATATCTTTCTATAACCCAGCTTAAAAAAGAACTCTTGTTTTTGAACCTCAAATATTTTTGTAATGAGTCCATTAAATATCTAACTAACTGATTAACTAAGTTGTTTTATCTGAGCATGCACAAAAGGTGAAAAAAGAAGGAATTATAGGAACAAAAATACAGTATGAAGGTCGTATAGACGAATTAAAGAATATTTTGGAAAATAGAAAGAAGAAAAGATATTTAGAAACAAAAAACTTAGTAAGAAACCGTCGGAGGTAAACACGATTTATTTTATTAGCAACCGATAGTAAACACTAATATCCAGATACCTAAAGTGGAATTAGATAAAGTAAATAGAAAAGGAAATGGGTTGGGATATAAATAAGGGATTGAAGGTACCATGGGAGAGGAACTAGATTGGCCAAATAGATATTTAAAGAGGATCCCCAAAGACTTTACATCTATATGATAGTAGCAAAATGAGAGGCAGTAAAAAGAAAGAGAATAAAACAACATTTGAAAGGTGAATTCCGTTGAAAGAACGAGAACTTCAAGAAGTAACTCAACATCTAGATGAATTATTTGAAGATTTAATAAACGAGGATATCACAGAAGAGGAATTTAACTATTTTTCTGATGAGCTTTACAAAAGACAAACCAGACTTAGATATGAGATTGAGATTGAAAATGGGATATATTACAGGAATTATTTAAGATTTTAAAACTAGCTAACCAAAAGGACAAGGGTATCTTTTTTTAAGAGCTAGAAAATCATATATTTTATATATACAAAAAAATAGTTAGTTATAACATAAATTGAGAAATCGATAAGCTATTTAACTATTTAAAATAAGAGTAACCTTAAGCAAGAAAAGAGGTTGTTTCTTAGGGAAAGTAATTAAACTTAATAATTGAATCAAACATCTTATTGGTTACATAGATTGTTTAAAAATGACTTGCTATTATTTTAATTAAGGTTTTTGAGGTGTTTTTAAATTAAATAGCCTAAGGCTTTTTTGAGAAGAAAGGGGCTTTAACAATGACCAATCCAAAACTATTATTTAAAAATGTTACATTAGGCAATATAACATTAAATAACCGAATAGGGGTTGCTCCAATGGCACGCACAAGCGCAACTTTTGAAGGTGTGGCAACCAATCAGATGGTATCATACTACACATCGTTTGCCCGTGGAGGATTTGGACTTATTATTACGGAGGCAATTTATACTGATGATAAGTATAGTCAAGGATATTTTAATAATCCAGGTCTTATTAATGAAGAACAAACACAAGCATGGAAGAAGGTCGTCGATTCCGTCCATCAAGCAGGTGCTAAAATATTTGCACAAATAATGCATGCAGGAGCCCTTTCACAAGGGAATTGTTTTATTCACGAAACAATTGGACCCTCGGCTGTGCAACCAAAAGGAAAACAAATGGAATTTTATGAAGGGAAAGGCCTGTACCGTACTCCAAGGGAAGCAACGAAAGAAGACATCACAGAAGTAATAAACGGGTTTGTTAATACGGCTAAACATGCAAAAGCTGCTGGATTTGATGGAGTTGAAATTCATGGAGCAAATGGTTACCTACTTGACCAGTTTCTTACTGATTATACTAATAAACGTACAGATGAATATGGTGGTTCTACTGAAAATAGAGTCCGGTTATTGGTTGAAGTTTCTAAGGCAGTTCGTAAGGCTGTTGGAGAGCATTTTACCATTGGTATTCGGATTTCACAAGGAAAGGTAAATGATTATAATCACAAGTGGGCAGGAAAAGAAAAAGATGCTGAAATCATCTTTGGTCAGTTAGGGCATGCGGATCTTGATTTTATTCATATTACAGAGTATGAAGCATGGCAACCTGCATTTCCAAAAGATGAAGAAACAATTGGAACCAATTCAGGTCTGGATAACAGCGATTTGTCGCTTGCGGCTCTGGCAAAAAAGTATGGGAAAGTTTGTGTAATAGCAAACGGGCATTTAGAGGATCCTGTTAAGGCAAAAGAAATTATTGAAAAGGGAGAAGCCGATATAATTACCTTAGGTAAAGGAGCTCTTGCTAACCATGATTGGGTCAACAAAGTCAAAAAGGGGGACCCATTGGCAAAGTTTGATGAAGAAAAAGTGCTAAGGCCAGATGTTAAAATTAAGGATTTTGAGGTATTGCTTTAATCGTTGCTATCATGAATCCGTACATACTGGACAACTCTTACAATATCTAAGGATCATGGAGGTTGATCGCCCTAGAATATGGGATTAAACCAAGCAAACGCTATAAATATCATATACAATCTTAGTTATCATAATCACTCTTCAAGGAACCAAGCAAGCGAAAGAACCCTTATAGATAAGGGTTCTCGGAAGACTTTTTTTATTGAATATACAGTTTCTTATACATCTTTGGTATGACTGATTTTTTCCCGTTTATCAGTTGAGAGGAATATGTATAAAAAACCTACCTTTTATACATATTCCAGTACACCTAACCATTAGTCCTTATGGAAAAAATGTGCTATTGTTTACTTGCGGTTATATTTTGGTACTTTATAATTAGCAGTCCTAATAAAAAGCTATCTCATTCTACGAGATAGCTTTTTACTTTTATCTTTTACAGCATGCTTTCGGGTAATAAATCTATAGAAAAAATTAGAATAATAAGAGCTAAAAGAAAAGAAATAAGATTAATCCACCATTTATTTTTTGATTTAATACCCCAAATGCCAACTGGTATTACAAATAAATATTTTGCAACAGCCTCATTTACATTCATTACTTCAGGGAGAAAAACACTTGCTAAATAAAGACAAACAGCTATTATTAAAGAATTTCTAATTATGATTAACAAAATAAGTATCCTCCGTAAAACCTATCTTTTGTAATATTTTACCGTATCCTTAATAATAACTGAATTAGAAATTTTGCATATCCTAGAATATCTTATGTTAAGTTAATTCTAATCCCACCAGAAGAATGAGCTGTTTTTGTTCTTGCTTCTTTTTGAGATTTTGCTGAACTCTTGTATTTCTCCATAAGTTCATGAATACTGGCTACTTGTATAATGCGGATATGGTCAGAATTAACAGCATACCGAACAGGTGTAATCAAAATGACAGAAGGGAAGATAGGTGACCGTTCTTCTGGCTGCCAATACAAAGATCTCCACTCATCCGAAAAGAAAAACTCTTCATAGAGATTGATCTTCGCTTGCATGTTCTGTTCGGAATACTGATTGCGCTGAATTTCAATCCAAAAAGGAGATCCTTTAAAAATACAAAAGAGATCGGGTTCAATTCCTCCTTTTCGTCCAGTGGGCTTATCTTCCACAATGACGTGTTTAGGTACACTATACGTACACATTTGTTTATAGACATCCAAGATAGAAAGGAAATGTAATATTTTTTGAGAGTTCTTTTTGATTTTGGCATCTACAGGTAAATAGACCGTCGGAGAATACTGCTGTGTGCGTTCAATGAGTCCTAATCGATATAAACGTACCATGACGCTATTACAAGCATTTACGGGTGATTTGAGCTGTTTAAAGAAGAGGTTAACTAATGAGTCCCTATCCACAGCTCTAAACTGGTTAACAAACGCTATGATGTCTTTATCACGCTGAGATAGTCGAAAGCTCATCGCTGTTCCTCCTTCTCTAATAACCCGAAGATAGACTGTGATACCACTTCTAGTTTTGGTTCAGGATCTTTCACAAGTGTTTTATAAGGTAAAAGTATTTCCTTACAAGCTTCTTCATCTAAGAAGTAGGCTTGAAACTCTTTCACTTCATCAATTTTAATCTTCATGCGCCCTCTGGCTGCAGCATCAATTTCTTCGGCACCGATTACTCCGGCTACTTTTGCATTTATCGCATCGGCCTGCCTTCCAGAGATCCGAACCCGTAAGTTTGCTTTTAGTGCTGAATTCAACAAATCGGCATCGGGACGCTGCATGGCAATAATCGTATGAACACCTAACGCACGACCTTGACTCGCAAACTGTTGGATCATCTCTACAAGATCCGTTTCTCTTTTCACTATGGACATTTCATCAATTACCACAACGATACGAGGCAGCTTAAAAGGTAGCCTGCTGATATGCGTTACGCCATGCTCTAACAATAAATCGCCTCTTCGATACATTTCAGCTCGTAACAAGGCAAAAGGTTTTCGCATATCTTTCGCTTCAAAACAAAGCGCATCCACATGCTCAATCCCATGAAACAGTCCTAAATCAGCTCGCTTGAGATCGACTAATACTAATCGCAAATCATCAGGCGATGTATATTTCACCCATGTTGTGAGGATAACGCGCATAAGACTACTCTTTCCGGCTCCAATTTCACCAGATATCAATAAGGTTTCTAAATCGGCAAAATCCCATGAAACGGGGTTCCCATAGATATCTTGACCAATGCATACTGGAAGCTCCATTTTCTCAATATGGGGATGAATGGCTTCATACTTATAAGTAAGCATCTTAGGTAGGCTTTTGTGATGAACCGTAATACTAAAGTTCTTTAAGCTGCCATTCACTTCAATATTGCTCCCTAATACTTGCCGTAATGCCCACCTTTTTTTCGTTAAAAGCTCGGGATCGATCCCATTCAGTAAGGAAAAGGCGTACCGCGTATAGGTGTGATGATGATCGATTTGATGAATTTTCGGAAACAGATAGGAGGTACGGTCTCCACGTTTCACCATCCGGTAAATCTCTGCCGTACGAAACGCTTTAATAAGCTTTCCACGCAATTTTAGTTTCTCAAACATCTAGAACCCTCCTTAAAACATAAATGTCGCAAAGAAGTAAAATAAGGCTCCATAAAAAGTGACAGGCAAGATAAAGCGCATTACCTTTGCGAACTGATCAACCAGATCAATCACACCCCATCGCTCTAATATTCGTTCGATGAGGGCAATTCCTAAGACAATGCCTCCTATGGTCAAAATAGTGGGGTCAAGCATGGCTAGTGGACTAAAAGGAACAAAGGAATAAGCCCTGAAGGGACGAAGTCTCGTGAGAGGTGGAGGAAAGACTTTTCGAAAACGAAACCTTTGTGTTCTTCTCAAGTTGATACCTTCTTTCATTCGTTCAATTTTTGACTTTTGATTTATGCATAATTTCAGCTCAACGCATCCGGTCGCCCCCTTCGCCTCTTCGGCTCAGCTCCCTTACAGGTTCCATGAAGGGCTTCACTAAGCGTATACAGCTTGTATTAACGCGGTAGCGCTACTGAACTAGCTACTGATTACGTAATAAAGTTACAATTCCTTAGATACTATGTAGCTACTGCAGTAAGCTTGCCTGTCCGCTCGAAAAATAAAAAAGAACCCTTACTGCAGTAAGGGATCATTAGATGATGATGTAACAGATGTTGGGTTTTTATATGTTGGGGGTTGACCTAATGGCTCATCTTTTTCATAGAATAGACGAAAGATTCAAAGGTTTTCCAACATCTAAGGAAGAACGTAATGAGAAGCAGTAGCATCGTGAATTGTATGCCACAAGTTCAAAAAAAGAGAAAACACACTTGAATTAAAAAAGGGAAGGGCAAGCCCTTCTCTTTTTACCATAACCTTTATATTTTCCTCAAGTATCTATATCATAACCCTGAATAGTGAGATTTTATGAAACGTAGATGCAAATTTAAAAAATATAGAAGGATCTGATCCTCTTACTGAGAATGAATTACATAGTTTTTCTTGCTAATTGGGCATTTCTAAATTCAATTGCATTTTTCTTATCATTTTGCAATGTATATATTGATACTACAGTAATAATCAATACGATTGCACTTAGGATATAATACGTATTTTGGTAACCCGTCGCACTGTATAAAACACCAGCAACACTTGAGAAAATCATGACTGATGATTGCTTCGCAAAGTTGAAAGCTAGTAAATAGATTGTAGCTGAAAGGCGAACATCAAATACACTTGTAATATATTTAAAGATTGAGATTAGCAATAATGGCATTTCTACAGCTGCGATTAATCGAACTAATGAAAGAGAGATGGGGCCTACAGCAATGGCACTACCTAATATTCGAATGAAAGTAAGCCAACCAAAAAGAATTAATCCTCGTTTTGCTCCAATTTTGTTAATGAAAAATGGCATAAATACCATTAAGATTGCCTCTATACCGATTTGTAGGGTAACTAGCTTGCTGAATACATTTACTCCTTCACCAGGCGTTGTAAAAAAGTGTTTGTAATAATTGGGGAATTGTTGGTCGAATACATCATAAATGGTAGCTGTACCAATAATGAATAGACCTAACATCCAAAAATTCTTAATTTTAAAGATAGATAAGATTGTTTCTTTTGTTAATGGTTCAGACTTTTGCTTAGATTCTTGATCAGTATTATCAATGTTACTTGTGTTAACTTTTGCCGTGAATAGTAAAACAGCAAGAATTACTGCTGATAATGAGGAGATCCAGAAAATACTACCAGGATTCATTACGAATAGAACTCCACCCACAAATGTCGCAGTTGCACCTGCAATTGATCCAAATAACCGAGCGCGTCCATATTCAAATTTGTTCGTACGACTTGCCCTTTCGATATAGGATTCAACTACACCTACACCACCATAGAATACAAAGCTTAAATAGATACTGCCAAGGATGGCACCAACAAAAATATTAATGTCTAATAGAGGAATAAAAACATAGCTAAAGAATGGTCCCATAAACATTGCTACACAAACAACTGTTGCAAATAAGTTTTTCTTAAATACTAATTTATCCGAAATGATTCCGAAAAACGGTTGATAACATAAAGCAATTAATGACATAGCTGAAAAGACATAGCCAGATTCCTTAGCTGTTAAGCCTGCTTGTTCTTCCAACCAAATTGGTAAAAAGGTTAATACTGTAGCCCAGATGAAAAAATAGAAGAAAAATAACCCTCCAAAGTTCCAAAAATTCTTCTTGGTTCCCTGCATTTTAAACGCTCCTTTAAAGTTCGAATTGGCTTTCTCATATATAGACTGGCAGTAGAAACCATAAAATAATAATGAAAAGCAGTTCAGCTGCCATTATGTATCATAAAAATATATAAGATTGAAGTAAATCGAAGTATAGCTTCAATGATAGATAAGCTTATAAATCTGTATATGGTACAGGTTTGCCAAAATTAGGCGTTCCGTCTTCATTCCAGTGAATAGCTTGAGCTTTTGTATGACGATTTGGATCATACAGTGGATCACCGATAATTTCTGTATAGTCACGGCAATGATAGATAAGAATATCTTCTTTGCCATCTTCACTTACTGTAAATGAATTATGACCAGGTCCATATTGATGATTTTCTAAATCGCTTTGAAATACAGGCTGTGGAGATTTTATCCATGATTTTGGATCTAATAAATTTGCATTTGATTTAGCAGTGAGCATACCCATGCAATAATTTTCATCTGTTGCACTTGCAGAGTAAGTTAGGAAGATACGATCATGTTTCTTTAAAATAGCAGGTCCTTCATTTACCCAAAAACCTCTAATTTCCCAGTCAAATTCAGGTTTTGTAAGCATTACTGGGTTTCCTTTAATTGTCCAAGGGTTTTCCATTTCTGCTATATAGATATTTGAATTCCCTTTGATTTCTGGGTCCTTTTGTGCCCACACGTAATAAAGTAAATCATTATGTTGGAAAGTCGTTGCATCTAGGGAAAATGTCTCCATATTCGTTTTAACCTGTCCTTTTTCAATCCAATTTGGACTCATAGGGTTTTCTGAATCATTTTCAATTACATACATTCTATGGGTGAACATGCCATTTTCATCTAACTCTTCGGTATCCGTCGCTGCAAAATACACATACCATTTGTTATTAATAAAATGTAATTCTGGGGCCCAAATTAATTTACTCATTTCACCTTCATTATGCTTTAACCAAACTGTTCTCGGTCGTGCAAACCCTAATCCTTGAATCGTTTTTGCACGTCGAATTTCGATACGATTATAAGCTGGAACAGAAGCAACAAAATAGTAATAACCATCTGTATGCTTATAAATCCACGGATCAGCTCTTTGGATAACGATTGGATTCATATATTCGTAGTTAGTTTGCACTTTACATTCCCCCAATTTCAGATTAATCAAAATAAAGAAAACGCTTACTATTATGAAATATATAATCAATACGTACAAATGTCAATATTAAAAGAATTAATACGTACAAAAATGTACGTACAAATAAATGGTTTATTGTTATGAGAGCAGATTTATTTCGGAGAATTCATTTATAAAAACCGATGTTTTTTTGTTCAAACTATCGGAAGAAAAGAATAAAATCCTCCAATAATGGAAGGTTTACTTTAAATCGAATTTGTTGATTCTTGAATAACTAAAGGAATAGAAACTGTTTAGCTACTGCAGTAAGCTTGCCTGTCCATTCAAAAAATAACAAAGAACCTTTACTGCAGTAAAAGATCAGTAGTTGGGGAGGTAAGGTATGATTGTTTTTTATTATGTTTGGACTTTACCTAGTCGCATATATTCTTCATGAACTGGATGAGAGACCTAAAGGTGTCCCAAGGACTAAGTAGAACGACTGTGGGATCAGTACGAGGTTAAAGAATGAGATGTCTTATTTTTTAAAAAGGATGAGCACGAGTTCAATAATGGTTCCATTTATTATGTCAGGCATTATGACCAAGTTGTAGATATTTGTATATTATATTGCTACTGTAAAACATAATTATTTGAAAATTTAGATATATGTAAGTTCATTTCTACATTTATAAGAGTCTACGCATTACAAAGTTAGCCAAATAGCATAGAGGAGAGAAAATATTTGAAGAAAGATTACTCATATCGAGAGAAAAAAGTAATGACTATGAAAACTGTTACTGAAATGACTGGACTTTCTGAGAGGCAAGTTCGTTATTATGAAACTCAAAAGCTTATCTTTCCTGCACGTACTTCCTCTCGTACCCGTAGATATTCTTTTTCTGATATTGAAACACTAATGGATATTGCAGAAAAAATAGAGGAGGGAGTTCTTACACGAGAAATTAGGGATGATTTTGATAAGAAGAGAAAAAAAGGTAAGCATAAAACGAATATTAGTTAAATAAATGCTCGTTGTCTATCCACTTAAACCACTTTACTTGCTGTTAAAGAATAGCAGTCCTTATTAAGTTGTCTAAAATAAAGACCTTTCAATTTACGTAAGTTCCAAAAGAATGGGATATGGAGGAAAGGAGACATTAACATGAAAATATCTATAGGTGCGATTATAAAAAATTGTATTTGTACAGTTGAATTTATTTATCTGTATGTGTTGCTCTCTTTTGTAGAATTACAAGTTATTATGATAAAATCACTGCCAATGAAGTAGTTTTTTTCCCTAAAAGATGCAAAATATATATACTTTTAAAGATGTATTCATTATGCATTTTTTTGAAGTCAAACTATTTCTTTTAATGAAACAGATCTGAATCTCTCTTGTGGTCATACTCAAGTTTTTTACTTCTAACATAAAATTCATTTGTTTTCATAATGCTCATTTTTTAATAATTTTTAAAAGGTTAAATTATATTATATTAAATATAATTGATAAAATATCCAAAATTTAATTTAATCTTCCTAACGAAAAACAAAAAAAAGAGAAGGTTTTATCCTTCTCTTGCATTAGTTAATAACAGATTGTTCTTATATTGATTATATTCGTCAAAATACTTATCCCACATCCGAACGGTCATTTGTAAAATCGTGGGATCAATATTTTTAACATTTTTCATCCATTCTTCAAAAGTCCTATACGCCATAATGAACATCCCTTTTTTCTTTTTATTCAAAATTATATAACAATTTCGAATATATATTCGCATCTAATTTTTTACATATTGACATACGTTACCTTTTTTTACCGGAATCCAATCTCATTAACACTTTAGAGAAGGAACGTAGGTAAGTTAATCAAAGTTTATAACGTTTTTTCTTACGAGCCAAAGTAGTAAGATCAATTCCCAATATATCTGCACAATGTTTCATTGGTTTATATGTTGATAAATAATGAGAAAGGACTTTCTTTTCATATTCATTAATAAGGTGTTTCAGAGGGGTTTTATTAGTCGATTCAGGAATACTCTCGATTTCAGTAGGGACTATTTCACTTTTTTTAACGCGTAATTTAATTGGAATTAAGGGTTCATCAATTACATCCTCATCAGATATAATCATTAGTTGTTCGACTACATTTTTTAGTTCACGGATATTTCCAGGCCAATGGTATGAAAGTAAAAGGTCTACGGCTGAAGGAGAAAACGACCTGTTCATATTGTGTTTATTATTATACATATTAAGAAAATGGACTAAAAGGGCAAAAACATCTTCGGGCCTTTCCTTGAGTGTGGGGATATTGATGGGTAATACGTTTAATCTAAAATAGAGATCACGTCTAAACTTTTTTTCTTTTATCATTCCCTCTAGATTTGCATTAGTTGCAGCTATAACTTTCACATCTATTGGTATTTGTTTTATGCCACCTACTCTTTGAATCTTCATGTCTTGTAGTACCCCTAATAACTTCACCTGAAGTGAAAGAGGCATTTCTCCAACTTCATCTAGAAATATGGTTCCATTATGGGCCACTTCAAACAGCCCAACTTTACCTTGCCTTCCAGCACCTGTAAAGGCTCCAGCTTCATAGCCGAAAAGTTCAGATTCTAGTAGATGCTCAGGAATTGCTCCACAATTGATTTTCACGAATGGACCTTTATCCTTACGATCACTTATTGTGTGAATATAATTGGCTAGTACATCTTTACCTACCCCGGATTCTCCTAAAATTAAAACGGGTGTATCCACTGTAGAGAACTTGTGAGCAAGAGAGATAACTTTTTCCATTGAAGGGCTACGATAAATGATTTGATTACCGTCAATATTTGTTAGCTGAACCTCTTGTAATGTTTGTTTATAAGTCTCAGTAAGTGCAAATGTTTCATTTAATTGATGTTTTAGCTTATTAAGTTCTGTCAGATCCCTCACATTTCCAATACTATAAAGAAGTTGTCCTTTATCATTAAAAACAGGAGTTGCGGAGATTAAAGCTTCAATTCCTGTAGGATATGTAACTAATTTTGTAACAACCTCTCCTTTAGAGATTGAATCTAATGATGCAGAACCTTTTAACCAACCCCTTTCAATAATCTCATGAACCGTATAGTTGTCTAATTGAGAAGGGAGTAAACCTGACATACGTAAAAATGAATCATTGTACCAGGTTGTTCGGCCATCTGGATCTGTTATTGTTATGCCGTCATATGAACTGCCTATCAGTTTACGAAGTAACAACTCTGAATCCTGTTTTTCTTGAGAAAGCTTTTTACGATCTAGTGTAGGCTTATTAAGATTTTTCATTGATCTTCCATCCCCTTAATAAGTTTTATGGTAAAAATGCTATATATATTGCAATTTTACCATAGCAGAAATACCAATAGATGTTTTCAATGTCCAATTTAGTATTAATTTTTCAAATCAGAACGTGGATTAGGATGTCAGTTTTTAATTGGCATGAAACTTGCAGTTTATTTAATTAATAATAAAAGGAGGGATTATTTAACTAAACACTAAGACTGTTCAAACAGAAAGAATAAGATTCGACTTATCATTGTTCGTTTTATATTTAAGAAAATGATGTCTACTAATTGACACGATGGAGATGGGGGATTTTATGTTAACTTTGAGTGAAAAACACGACTTAACTGGACAACTTGCAATTATAACGGGAGCTGCGCGTGGCATTGGTTCGTCATGTGCATACGCATTAGCTCGAAATGGAGCAAATGTAGTGATTGTTGATTTATTACCAGCAGATGAAATCATTAATAAAATTCAAACAGATTTTCCTTATTGTGAAGCAACATCTTATAGAATTGATATTCGGAATAGAGAAGAAGTTCAAAAAGTTATAAATGAAAGCGTTAACAAATTTGGCGGAATTGATATTTTAGTTAATAACGCTGGTACTTGTGGGCGTAAAGGGCTTGAAAATATTACAGATGATGATTGGTCTCGGGATCTAGACACCAATTTGGGGGGAACGTTCTTATTCACTCAACTTGCGATTTATCCTCATATGATTAATCAAGGATATGGAAAAGTAGTAAATGTTAGTTCGATTTCTGGAATTATGGGTGGGCCAACCTCTAGCTATGAAGGAACTGATTCCGGACGTTCTGGTCCAGCTTACGCAGCTTCAAAAGGTGCAGTTATTGCTTTCACTAAATGGGTGGCCAAGGAAGTAGGTAAGTATGGGATTACTTGCAATAGTGTAGCACCTGGGGCAGTAAGTACGGAAATGACACAAAATTTAACCTATGCCTTAGACAATCAACCAATTAAGCGATTTGGAAAACCAGAGGATATAGCAGAAGCCGTAGTCTATCTTGCTTCTCCTGCCTCAAATTATACCACAGGACAAGTAGTTAAAGTATGCGGAGGACTTGCGATTGGATGAAAAAGGAGGAATACAATGATTACTGAAAAAGTTCAAAATCACTCTGTTTATGATAAAGAAAATGGCATTATTTTTGGGGCATTAGCAGCCGGATCTGACATTATGGAAGGTATTATACAGGAATATGAGCAGTATGGTGTTCAATCTGGTGTTGTTACTTGTATCGGTTCACTTGCTCAAGCTGGATACGTTTATCTTATAAATGATGATATGGAGAAACTTTCTTATAGTAATCTAATTGTTGAAAAAGGACCAATTGAGCTAATAAAGGGAACAGGCTTTTTATGTCGAAATGAGGATGGAGAAACTGACTTCCATTTACATGCCCTATTCGGAGATGACAAAGGAAATGTTTTTGGAGGCCATATTTTTCCAGGCAATAATCCTACATTAATTACAGTAGAATTCTCCATTCAAGTCGGTAAAAGTATTGAAGCAGTTCGTACTTTCAAACCACAGCTCGGTTTTAAAACACTTACTTTTCAGAAAGTAGCACCGGAAAATGGAAATGTTTCAGATTAAGCCTTTTGGTTCTATTAAAAATAATCGATGAATATTGTAACCTTTATTATCGCTCGCTTAATGCCGATTTGGATTGTTATATCAGCAGCTCTTGCTTTATGGATTCCTGAGGCTTTTCGCTTCTTAGGATCTACAACAGAATGGGCTCTTGCTCTAATTCTATTTATGATGGGTCTCACCCTAGAAAGAAAGCGCTTACTAAAACTTGCGCGCAAGCCTGTTCGACCACTGTCTGGTTCCTTAGGAAAATGGGTAATCGCTCCCTTGATTTCTATAGGGCTTGCCGTGTTATTTTTCGGGATGTCGGAACTATCATATGGAATCATAATGGCAGGCATTGTCCCTAGTGGTACATCTGCAAATCTAAATACTTTTATTGCAAAAGGAGATGTATCTTTAAGCCTTGCTATGTCAAGTTTTGATACCCTGGTCGGGCCCTTTATTGCGCCTTTTTTAATCAAGGTATTGATAGGCTCGAGTGTAGATTTTGATTACTTTTCTTTTTGGCTTAAGATGATTTGTGTTGTGTTCCTTCCCTTAATGGTGGGAATATCTCTCCAATCTATCTTTCCATATCTGAGTAAAGGTATAAAACCGTTTATACCCATCATATCTTCTTTGGCTTTATACACTGTCGTATTAGGTATTCTTTCTAATGCAAAGTCTGTCTTATTACAAGATATTTCAATATTGTTCCCCATTGCTATTTGCGTTTTTTTACAGGTAACACTCCAAATGGTATGCGGATATGGTTATGCAAAATTGCTACGCTATAGTGAAGCTGAATGCCGGGCGATTTTATTTGAAGTCGGGATTTGCAACTCTGCTTTGGCAGCAGTTTTAGCCAACGATACATTTGGTTCTATGGCAAGCGTAGCAGCAATGGCAAATATGGTTTGTAATTTAGTTATAGGAAGTTTTATAGCTGCTATATTAGCCTCAACAAAGAATTCAGCGTATAGTTCAATTACTATTATTGAAAACAAAGGAGAGTAAATATGAATATTCCAAAAGCACGTTGGTATCGAATTGGCTTTCTTCTCTTTCTAGTTTATCTAGTAGCTTTCATTGATCGCTCCAATATAGGGATGGCAGCACCTACAATGGTAAAATCCATGGGTCTTTCATCAACTGCTGTTGGAGTTTTACTATCTGCCTTTTTCTGGGGATATATAGTTACTCAACTTCCAGGGGGATGGGCTGCAGGGAAATATAGTGCTAAAAAAGTAATAATCTTTGCTTTATTATTACTAGGTATAGCAGCAGTTTTCACCGGGTTAGTTCACAGCTTTAAAGTACTTCTCTTTCTCCGTTTTGTTATGGGTCTTGCTGAAGGGATTTTATGGCCAGCATTTGCAATTTTCTTTGTAAATTGGTATGCCAATAATGAAAGAGCTAGAGCTATTAGTTTTTCTGAGATGGCACTACCTATCTCTTCTATTATCATGGCGCCGATTGCAGGATGGATGATTGAAAAATGGGATTATAAAATGATGTTTCTTTTGCAGGGAATCCCTCCTCTTCTCTTAGCTGTATTATTTACGTGGTTGGTTGCAGATTCCCCAGAGAAAGATCGTTACATCTCAAAAGAAGAACGTGACTACATTTTAAAGAATCGTGCAAAGGATGAACAAGAAAAAGGTTCCATTTTTAATGTTTTAGGAAACCCGCGTATCTGGGTTTTCTGTGTTGTATATTTCTTATGGATTACAGGAATGTATAGCTTTGGACTATGGTTACCCACTCTAATGAAGGAACTAAGTAATACAGGAATTGGTACTGTAGGCTGGTTAACAGCAATTCCTTTCGTCTTGGCTGGTATTGCTATGTACATTAATGCTACTTTGTCTGATCATAGAGAAGGAAATCATGCTTTGTTTGTAGCAGTTCCACTACTTATTGGTGGCCTTGCATTAATTGCTCAGGCTTTCGTTGGCTCAAGTCTTATAGCACATATGATTGTATTAGTAATTGCCGGTATAGGTATATATTCTGCATTTGGACCTTGGTGGGCATGGGCAATGTCGTTCGTACCACGCAATCAGGCGGGGACTGCAAATGGATTTATCAACCTATGCGGTAATTTTGGTGGTATTGTAGGACCTATAGTTGTTGGAGCAGTGTCAGATAACAATAATCTTAGTAACGGATTCACTCTACTTGGATTTTGCCTTATTGCTGCATCGCTTGTTGTTATTTTAGTTATTAGAAGATTTGAAATTCCAAAGACAGAAGCTGAAACGCCTGTGGATCCTTATTTGACTACTGAGACAAATTGATCATTCCAAAAGTTAATTATTGTTCGGATAAATATAATAAAGAGTAAAGTAACTATTTTCATCAAGCAATAAATAAAGGAATTCTGATACAAAATCTTTAAAATTAAAAGAAAAAGTACGGCATCAATTTGGTTCACCAAATGACTTATGAAGAGTTGATGAATTTTATATTCACTTTAGTGAACGTGCCTATAGTTGTAGTGAGTTTAGACATGCCTACATTTGATTTTTTATCCAATTAAATTAAAAAATAAACAAGCAGCCAAGAGCTTTTTAAGAAAGCCTTGGCTTTTTAGTATGCTTTTAGAACTCACTAAATATCAGTGTGAATAAGACTCCTGTCCCCTGTGAAACTTCAACAATGAAAAGAAGGTTTTCTAAGATTGTTTTAATTTCAGAAAGCTTTTTGTTATGTATTGGTAAAAATGCGTAAAATATGGCGTTTTCGCCAATGCATCTTTGCTATTATCTATAAAAATATAAATATTAACCAATGATTAAAATAAAGCAAATACTAGAGTTTATAAATAAATATCTAATCTATTTTACTTGGCATGGAACTTGCAAAGTAAATGAATAAGTAAGGTAATTTCAAATTTACTCATATTTTTGAAAGCGCAATCATTTCGCTTGAAGGGGTGGTTTTATGTCAATTTTGACTAGTAATAATCTGAAAGATCAATATTCAACAGAAATGCTTCTCCATATGTACGAAGATATGGTGAGAATTAGAAAATTTGAAATGCAAGCAACCGTATGCTTTTCAGCAGGAGAACTTGCAGGAAATATTCATACTTGCGTTGGTCAAGAGGCTACAGCTGTTGGTTCCTGTCAAGCACTAGAAAAAACGGACTTTATCACATCTACTCATCGCGGACACGGCCACTGTATTGGGAAGGGAGCCAAAACAGATAAAGTAATGGCAGAACTCTTTGGAAAGGTAACAGGTTATTGTCGTGGCAAGGGCGGTTCCATGCATGTTGCTGATCTCGGATTAGGAATACTTGGGGCAAATGGAATTGTAGGTGCTGGGTTACCAATTGCAACAGGTTCTGCATTAACATCGAAAATTAGAGAAAGTGGCGAAGTTACATTGGCATTCTTCGGTGATGCTGGATCAAATCATGGAACATTTCATGAATCTATTAACATGGCAGCAGCTTGGAATCTTCCTGTTGTATATCTTTGTGAAAACAATCTATATGGTGTATCGGTTGATATTCATTCAGTCATTAACACAGAAACAATCGCAGAACGTGCTCAAGCCTATGGTATTCCAGGTGTAACTGTAGACGGGAATGATGTTTTGGCTGTATACGAGGCAGTGAAAACTGCTGTACAACATGCTAGGGAGGGGAAAGGGCCATCTATTGTAGAGTGTCAGACCTATCGTATCCGTGGACACTATGAAGGTGACCCATCTAGCTATCGACCTAAAGAATTAACTGAAGAATGGAAGAAAAAAGATCCTATTGAAAGGTTTAGAGACCATCTCTTAAAACATGGAGTGTCGGAAGATGATTTATCTGCCATTGATACAGCAATGGATAAGGAAATAAAAGAAGCTTATGAATTTGCTAAATCCTCACCATATCCAGATGTAAGTGAAGTCACATTGGATGTATATGCCTCAGAAAACGAAAGGAGTGTTATTCGATGAGAAAATTAAGTATGAGTAAGGCCATTAGAGAGGCCATGCATGAAGAAATGGTAAGGGATGAAAATGTAATCGTTATTGGCGAGGATTTAGGAAAAATGGGTAGTCCATTTGGTGTCACCCTAGGATTCTTGGATGAGTTTGGTCCCAATAGAGTAATTGAAACACCTATATGTGAGTCAGGATTTACTGGGATGGCAGTAGGGGCAGCAATGCGTGGAATTCGTCCCGTGGTTGAATTAATGTATGTGGATTTTGTTGGTGTTGCTGCAGATCCTATCATTAACCAGGCAGCAAAAATGAGATACATGACAGGTGGCCAGGTGAGTATTCCAATGGTTATACGTGCACCTATGGGTGCTGGAAGACGTAACGCAGGTCAACATTCACAGTGTTTAGAAACATACTTTACACATATACCGGGTTTAAAGCTTGTATGTCCCTCAACACCTGCAGAGGCAAAGGGCTTGCTAAAAGCTGCTATTCGGGATGACGATCCTGTCGTTTTCTTAGAGCACAAGCTGCTTTATGCAGATAAAGGTGAGATGACTGAGGAGGAGCAAGTTATTCCTCTAGGTTTAGCAAACGTAAAGCGTGAAGGTAATGACGTAACCATTATTGCATGGTCCAGACAAGTGTTATTTGCATTAGAAGCTGCGAAAGAACTCGAAAAAGATGGAATTGATGTGGAGGTAATTGACCTTCGTACGCTTGTTCCATTGGACTGGGAAGCCATAAAAAAATCCGTTTGTAAAACACATAATGTAGTAATAGCACAAGAAGGTTATAAGAGAAGTGGCTTTGCAGGGGAAATTGCTACTCAAATTATGGAAGAATTGTTTGATGAACTGGATTCCCCTGTGGAACGTGTAGCAGGTTTGAATACGGTCCCACCATATAGCCCACCACTTGAGGACGTTTTCTTTCCTAACTCAAATGACATTGTGAGAGCAGTAAAAAAAGTAGTTAGCTATAAGCTGTATGAGGGGGCTCATTAATATGGCTACAGAGATTAAGATGCCTCAATTAGGATTAACAATGACGGAGGGCACAATTGATGAATGGATTAAGAAGGAAGGGGATATTGTAAAAAAGGGTGATGCTCTTGTAAGTATCTCTACAGATAAGATAGTTAGTGAGATTGAAAGTGAAGTAGATGGAATACTGCATAAAATTTACGTTCAGGATGGTGAAGACGTGCCTGTTCAGGGCTTGCTTGCCATCGTGGGAGATGCAGATGAACAAATTACAATAAACACTAATTCTCCAAAAATAGAGTCTCAAGATAATGTGGAAATAGAGGAAGAGAAGAACTCTCTTCCTATGGGTAAAATACAAGGTAATCGTATCAAGGCCTCCCCGTTAGCGAAAAAGATGGCTATAAAAATGGGAGCAGATTTAACTCAAATTACGGGTACAGGTTACGGTGGAAGAATTATACAGAGGGATATATTATCTCATGAACAAAACAGGGTGAAAAATGAACCTCAAGAAGACTTAAAAGAAACACATATTCAAGCAAAATCCTCTACAGAAAACATGGAAAATAGTGAGCCATTGACAAGTATGCGCAAGGTGATTGGAAAGAGAATGGTAGAAAGCAAACTTAACGCACCACACGTCACAATTACTACTGAGGCGAATGTGGACCAAATGGTTGCACTCAGAAATAAGTTTAATAAAAAAAATGGGGAAATCCGTTTAAGTTATACAGATATTTTAGTGAAAATGACTGCGACAGCTCTAAGACATATACCTATGATGAATACCTCTATTGAGGAAGATCGAATTATTATCCATGACAAGATAAATATTGGCGTGGCAGTCGCCTTGGATGGGGGATTAGTTGTACCTGTAGTAAGGGACGCAGACCGTAAGGGATTTATGGCTATATCTAAAGATGTAAGAGACCTAGCAGCCAAAGCAAGAGAGAATAAACTCTCTGGAGATGAGTTAACTGGGGGAACTTTTACCATCAGTAACCTTGGAAACTATGAGGTAGATGCGTTTACACCGATTATTAATTTACCTGAGAGTGCTATTTTGGGTGTAGGTCGAATCGTAAGAAAGCCTATTGTAAATGAAAACGATGAAATTGTTCCAGCCTCTATGATGGTACTTAGTTTATCCTTTGATCACCGAGTTGTAGATGGGGCATTGGCAGCACAATTACTTAAAATGATTAAGGGCTATTTGGAGGATCCTGATCAGATGCATTTATAAAAAAAGGAAATATGATTCGTGGACAGTGAGAAGCTGCTATTTTTCTATTTCATATACACATGGGAATAGTAGCTTTATTCTCGTTAAAATACACAAATTAAGTATCGAGTGTGGTTAAAGAAAGGAGGACAATTTATTATGGATAAAACAAAAGTTGTTGTTATTGGTGGAGGACCTGGAGGATATGTTGCTGCCATTAGAGCGGCCCAGCTAGGAGGCGAAGTTGTCCTAGTGGAAAAAGAACATATAGGTGGTACCTGCTTAAATATTGGGTGTATACCTACAAAAGCTTTACTTCACACTGCAGAGGTTTATGAAGAAGCCAAAAATGGCTCAGAGTGTGGAGTTGTCACAAATGTAAAACTAGACTTTCCTAAAGCACAGTCTAGGAAAAACGCAATTACCAAGCAATTAGTAGATGGAGTAAAAAGTTTACTCGCGGCAAATAAAGTAAAAGTTATTTCAGGATTAGCATCATTTAGTGGTAAGAATACAATCCACGTAAGGACGAAAGATGGAAAAGTTGAAGAATTAAGGGCGGATCGCTTTATTATTGCTACAGGTTCTGTTCCAGTAATGCCCCAGGTACCTGGAATTGATGCCAAGCAATGTATCGATAGCACAGGAGCTCTTGAACTTCAGGAAATTCCAAAAAGAATGGTTATTATCGGTGGAGGTGTAATAGGGGTTGAGTTTGCAACCTTATATGGCACGCTTGGCTGTCGAGTAACGATTATCGAAATGCAAAAAGAAATATTACCAATGATGGACGGAGAGCTTACAAAGATTCTTCGTTCGAAACTAGCTCAAAAGAATGTCAATGTTTATACAGAATCTAAAGTTACCTCTATCAAGGATGAAGAGACAGAAGCCAAGGTAACAGTTGAATTGAGCGATGGTACAAAGAAGGTGTTTAGCTGCGAGAAGGCTTTGATTTCGGTCGGAAGAAAAACAAATACAGAGGCTCTCGCATTAGAGAAGGCAGGAGTTTTGAATGACAGAGGAAGAATTACTGTCAATGAACAAATGGAGACAAATGTAAAAGGAATATATGCAATCGGTGACTGCACAGGTAAAAGTATGTTAGCTCATGTTGCATCTGCTCATGGCGAAGTTGCAGCAGAAAATGCATTAGGCCATAAGAGTAGTTTTGATATTAAAACAAATCCATCTTGTGTCTACACGAATCCCGAGTTTGCTTCCGTTGGCTTAACAGAGGAAATGGCAAAGGAGCAGAATATAGACTATTTCGTTGGAAAGTTCCCACTGTTTGCTAATGGGAAGTCCCTCATAATGGACGGCGGAACTGGAATGATTAAATTGATTGTAGGCAAAGAGTTCAAGGAGATATTAGGGGCACATATAATTGGACCGAGAGCAACAGACTTGATAGCTGAATGTGCACTTGCAATAGGCCTTGAAGCGACAGTTGATGAAGTAATTGCGACTATCCATGCTCATCCTACAGTGGGGGAAGCAATTAGGGAGGCAGCGTTGGCTGAGGAACAAAGAGCTATTCATATTCCAAATAAAAAAGCAGTTTTATCTTAAGACAGTGGAGGGCATCGGAAAATGAAAAAAATTGGCTTTATAGGATTGGGAGTAATGGGACTCCCTATGGCCATTAATTTGGTCAAAAAAGCTGCTTTCCCAGTTATGGGCTTCGATATTTTTGAGGAAAAAAGGGAGCTATTTAAAAATAACGGTGGAATATCTGTGAATAAAATAGAAGATATCTATTATAACTGTGACATCATATTCCTATGCTTACCTACCAACGGTCTTGTAAAAATAAGTATTCAGGAGATCATCGATACAGGAAGAAAAGGAATTATTATTGTAGATTTAAGTTCAACAGCTCCAAATACAATAGAGGAAATGTATATACAATCCAAGAAGAATGAAATAAGACTACTTGATTCGCCTGTTAGTGGAGGGGAAATCGGGGCAATAGAAGGAACACTCGTCTTAATGTGCGGTGGTGATCAGGAAATATTTGATGAGATTCAACCATTACTTCTTTGCATGGGAAGTTCAGTTACATATATGGGAGCATCAGGGTGTGGAAGTATTGCTAAACTTGCGAATAATATGATTGCTGGTTGCTATATTGGCGCAATGAGCGAAGGTTTTGCCTTTGCAGTAAAAGCAGGAATTGACCCAGAAACGCTTTTTTATGCGATAAAGGATGGCTACGCGGGAAGTAAGATAATGAATGATAAGATACCGAAAATTATCAACAGAAATTTTGAGGCAAGTGCAAGAATAGCTGTACATCAAAAAGACCTTAAAAATGCAGTCCAACTGGCAGTAGAATTAGGTGTTGAAATTCCTATGTCCAAAATGATCTTAGATTATATGAACAAGATGGAAAAGTTAGGGAAGGTCAATGAGGATCATTGCGCCATTGCTAAAGTATATGAAGGGAGCATGGGTGTAGAAATTAAAAAGAATGCAGTTAAGGTTCAGTAAAGTAAAAAACATTGCAGCCAATATTTTTATAAATTAATTTAGATGTTTAACTAAAATAAGAGTTAAAAAGGGCGGTTATTCCCGCCCTTTTTTCGTTACTGTATAAAACAAAAACAAGTGGATTCTATGTATTCTTTTCTTAAACGAATTCATCCTGAATCCTTTCTTCTACCAGTTGTAGCACCTCTTTATTCGGTCCTCGAAAACGAATGGTTTTACGACCATTAATCCCACGTTTTGGTTCGTCAGTTTCAAAAACTATTCCTTTTTGTTTGTAGTCGAGAATTGTTTTATCCATATTACTGACTATAAATGCTAAATGATTTACTAGCCCATACTCAGAGTACGAAGTAGTTGGGGATAAATCATGAAGTAGTTCAATTTCAAAACCTGGCAATCCATCATGAGATAGAAAAGCGATTTCCTTTTGATTGTTCATTATTCTAATACGCAATTTAAAACCCAAAAGATGTTCATAAAAACTAATTGATTCGTCCATGTCAGACACCATTATACCTACATGCTCTATTCTCTTAATCATAGGACCTCCATACATAGAAAATATATTTAGTAATTAGTTCGACAGAGAATATATGAGTCCTTTTTGTTAAAACATCCTATCAACGCGGTAACACTAACGAAATAGATACCAATTACTAAATGCAGTGATTATTTCTTAAATACATGTAGCTAATTCAGTAAACTTGCTTGTCTAATCAAAAAATTCCCCAACATCTAAATTAGAACGAAATGAAGACCAGTGTGTGCATGACAAATCGTATATTTCAGATTCTAAAAAGAAGTAAACAAAGGAAAATCAAAAAGAGAAGGGAAAAAAACCTCACTTTTTTGCCGCCTATTTTAGGTTCTCAGGATTTAGGCACTCTAACTTTAGAAGAACAAATCTACCGTCTTTTCTAATTAGTACATCGTCAAAGTAAATTTCTCCACCACCATATTCTGGGCGTTGAATGATTTCCGTTATAAACTTCTTTGTAAGCTTGACCTGGAGTGAAGTGGAAGCTTTTATCAATTTTTTCATCAAATAGAATGTCTTTCATTGGTTCTAAGATATATGGGTTAACACCAATAGCAAATTCACCAATATAGCGTGCACCTTCATCTGTATTTAAGATTTCATTTAGCTTTTCAGTGTTATTTGCGGTAGCTTCTACAATTTTACCGCCTTTAAATGTAATTTTTACGTTCTCAAATACAAAGCCTTCATGTGGTGTAGGAACGTTGTAAGAGATAATACCGTTAAACTAAATACGAATAACTTATATTTGTTTTATGAACTAATATTAAACCCCCAGCATTTTAACAATAATTGGACAGCATCTTCTAACTCACCTTCAGGAATTCCAGCAAAACCAAAAACAATATTAGGAGGGTTTTCTTGTTCTTTTTCAAATGAGTAAGTGGATAATGGATATACCTTTATAGCTTCATCACCTGCTCTTCGAACCAATTCTTTTTCATCCATCCCATTATTAACCATAAGAACGATATGAAGGCCAGAATGCCCACCAATAATAGAGAGTTTATCTTGATACGGTTTTAATAATTCTAATACTCTTTCAAGCTTACGACGGTAAATCTTTCGCATTCTGTTTAAATGTCTCTCAAAATCACCTTTTTTTAAAAATTGAGCTAAAATATGTTGGTCAATTCTTGAGACAGAAGAGGAGTTATAGAAAGATAGTTTTTCTTTATATTGTTGTAGAAGAGGCCTTGGTAGCACCATATAACTAATCCTAATAGATGGCATTAGAGATTTTGAAAAAGTGCCCAAATAAATTATTTTCCCGCCGAGATCCATGCTCTGCAAGGCAGGAATGGACTTTCCACTATAGCGAAATTCACTATCATAATCATCTTCTATTATATAACGGTTCTTATCTTCTGCAGCCCATTTTAATAGCTTAGTCCGTCGATTTATTGATAACACAGTACCATACGGAAAGTGGTGGGAAGGGGCTAAGTAAACGGCATTAATATTTTTCCGATGAACATCTTCTACTTTTACACCTTCTTCATCCACTCCAAGAGGATAAACTTCATTTTGAAAACTCTTGAGCATCTTTAAAATTAAATGGTAACCTGGATCCTCCACACCATAAATCGTTTCTTTGTTAAAGAGGAGCAAGAGTTGGTGTAATAAGTTTTCAATCCCAGCCCCAACGATAATTTGATTAGGTGAACATTGTACTCCTCGAGCGTGATACAAATAATGAGCAATTTCCTCCCGTAATTCTATTTCTCCTTGTGAGTCTCCAAGTAATAATAAGGAGTGATTATCCTTATTAATTGTGTCTTTGGCATGCTTACGCCAAATGGAAAAAGGGAAATTTTCAGTATCAATCGAGCTTGGATGAAAATTGTATTTCATGTCTTTCTTAGTTATTTCAATATTCTCCCGCAAATGATGGTTTACTTGTATATATTCTAAGTCGTCATAGGCCATAACAAAGTATCCTTTACGTGGAGATGCCTCTACATATCCTTCTGCAGCCAGTTGCTCATAAGCTGTCTCAACAGTATTCCGACCTATTTTTAGAAAACTAGATAGCTTCCGTTTGGATGGTAATTTTGTTCCGTAAGAAAGGCGTCCTTCTATGATTTCTTTTTTTATATGCGAATATAATTGTTCGTATAGTGGTATACCATTTAGTCTATTTAATTGACATGATAACATTTCCACTTCTAACAACCTCCCTGTAACTGGACCTATTGTTTTTTGAAAAACTGGTACTTCCAATAAAGTCAATTACTTTTTATACTATTTCATATATTCGTAAAATACAAGAGTTAGTGAAATGGAGTGTATGAAATGAAGAAATCATTAGGTACTGATCGTGTAAAACGAGGAATGGCAGAAATGCAAAAAGGTGGCGTTATCATGGACGTTATCAATGCAGAGCAAGCAAAAATTGCAGAAGCAGCAGGTGCTGTTGCTGTTATGGCACTAGAACGCGTTCCAGCTGATATTCGAGCAGCAGGTGGCGTGTCTCGTATGGCAGATCCGACAATTGTAGAGGAAGTAATGAATGCTGTATCTATTCCGGTTATGGCAAAAGCGAGAATTGGGCACATTGTAGAAGCACGTGTACTAGAAGCAATGGGTGTAGACTATATTGATGAAAGTGAAGTACTTACACCTGCGGATGAGGAATTTCACCTTAACAAAAGCACATTCACGGTGCCATTTGTTTGTGGATGCCGTGATTTAGGAGAAGCAGCAAGACGAATTGGTGAAGGTGCTGCCATGCTTCGTACAAAAGGTGAACCCGGAACAGGAAACATTGTAGAAGCAGTACGCCATATGCGTAAAGTAAATGCGCAGGTACGTAAAGTTGTGGGTATGGACGAAAATGAGCTCATGACAGAAGCAAAACTATTAGGCGCTCCTTATGAGTTATTACTGCAAATTAAACGTGAAGGTCGTTTACCAGTTGTCAACTTTGCAGCAGGCGGCGTAGCAACACCAGCAGACGCAGCGTTAATGATGCAATTAGGAGCAGATGGTGTGTTCGTTGGATCAGGTATCTTTAAATCGGATAATCCAGAAAAATTTGCTCGTTCAATCGTAGAAGCAACGACTCATTATGAAGATTACGAGTTAATTGCAAAGCTCTCAAAGGGCTTAGGGAATGCGATGAAAGGCATTGAAATTTCTTCGATTTCACTAGAGAATCGCATGCAAGAACGAGGCTGGTAATTTATAAATAAATAATGTCTCTTACGGGAAGCTATTCTTTTTACTGACTCAGTTTTTTCCTTGAAATATAAAGGTTATTTCTGAAAAGCTAATTTTTGTTATTGAAAATACCATTGCTTATTCTAAGCAATGGTATTTTTTCCTTCTCTATCCTTAATGATTTTTCGATGATCACAAAAAGGATTTCTAATATCCATATATCAGGAGCCGAACTGATTTCATCGTATGGACGCTTCCATCCTCCATAGATAAAGATAAGTCCTACTAAAATCATACAACAAATAATAACAACTGCCATTCAAGTCCTGCTTTCTCTTATAGTCTAAATACCGCCTAAATGCTTTTCTTCATGCCACACTCTCGACATTAACGTAAGAAAACGCCACCTTTTACGGAACTTTTAAAGTAAGATGAATTGCAATTATCGAATCGGCCACTAACCTTATCCAGGAATTCAGCATAGTCATACACTTTATCAAGATCAATTTCTTGCTCTTTTATTTCTTCTAGGTTAATCACTCTTTTCTATTTGGCTTTTATTAATTTACCACAAAAAGTGAAGGTGAAATTATTTTATGTAAAACGAACATCAATTAGTTCACTTAACCTCATTTTGTTCTTTAATTCAAACACTTCATCGATAAAAACAAACAAATTCCTCAGGGAATCAACAAATTGTATGAAATCTATTTCTCAATTACTTGAGGAGAAAGGAAGCCTTAATCTTTATATAGCAAGGCTTCTTTTTGATAAGTTTCTTCTATATTATATGGTTTTTATTAAGACACAGATTTAATTTCCTCGGTTAAACATAAAAAGCTTCTACGTCTTTATTCCTTAAAGGAAGGTCAATTTCCTCAATGATTTTCCTTTTTGTAAAGTCCTTCATAATTTGATCCAAAAACTGTACTATTTCTCACCATGATATAAAGTGATTTCATCAAGTTCATCAAGCTTAATGAGTTTATAGATTCATTTAATTTCAATAAAAAGTAAATAACTAAATTATCAATAGAAATCATTTGCTATAATGGGAAATATGACTCTTTTAATATAATTATAGGAATGCAGTGAATAATAGTTATATCCTTCGGGAAAAACTCAAAAGATGCTAATTAGTTTCAATATATATAGGGGGAGAAAAGAAAATGAAAAAAATGTTATTTGCTATGGCTATGTGTGGAATGCTGGTTGCTTGCTCAAGTACGACAGAGGATACTTCAACTAGTGAAGAAGTAAAGAAAGAGGAAACAAAGCCACAAAAAGAAACTAAGCCTAAAGAAGATACAACTAATACAGAATCAAAAGAAACAACAGCAAAAACTGAGGAACCTAAAGAAGAAAAAGAGGCTCCTACTGTAGATGAAAGTCAATTCAATATGTACGCTGGAAGCTTGACAGGTGGTACGTTCATTACTACTACTGAGTTACAAGACGCAAACAAAGCTATTGTTAAATATGCTGATTCATTCGCAACATACAAAGCAGAAAATCCAAATAGCTCTGTAACAGAAGATGATTACAAGATGTATTTTGAAGGTGGAGACGCAATTCAAAAGATCATGGTAGGAGAGCCGGCGAGATTGCTGAAACAGTTTGAAGGTTTAGAATCAGTATCACTAACTTTACCGTTTGAAGGCAAAATATACTCTACAGAAATTACACGAGAAGAATTAAACAGCTACTTAGGTTTTAAGATTGAGAGTCTAGGTGAAGATAGTGAGGCATGGAGAACTAAGTTTTCAGATGAATATATTTATAACGAGACTAAACGACAAGAGATGTTTAATAAGTTCGTGAAGATTCAATAATAACTCAACAGAGTGAGTATAAAAAGGCATTAGGCACCGTGCGTCTAGAGGTTTCTTCCTCTAGGGTTGCAATATAAAATGATGTCGAGGGAGAGAAAAGAAATGGTAGATTTTTTAGGTGTTATTGGTTTATTAGGGTTTATAGTGTTTTTAATTTGGGGAATTGTTAGAGCTATACGAAAGAAGAAAGCTAAAAAATATTTCTTAATCTCTGTTGGTAGTTTAATTCTTTTTTTAGTTTTTGCAGTTATTGGTGGACAACAAATGCAAAAAGAAGAGGAAGCGCAACAAGCTAAAGAGGCTAAAATGCAAGCTGAAAGAGAAGCAAGAATTGAGAAGAAAACGGCCACTACAGCTAGTGCAACTGCAAAGCCTACCCTTAAGTTTGTAGAAGCAGCAGGAATCATTTATAAAATGGTAGGGGATACAAGAAGTGCAGATGTTGATATGACTAAAGCCAAATTTATTAAAACAAGCGTCATGAAAGGTTATCTTACTACTAAGATGAAAGACCATGTTTACATGTATGCTGATGTAGATAAATCGGGAGAATGGATTCAAGCAACATTTGATGATAAAGACAATGTAGTTAAGAAAGTGGAGATGAGCCCTAACTTAGAAAAGAAAGTAGTTGCTTCTGTAGATAAAGAAAAAGCAACAGAGACAGCTAAGAAAGAAGAGGCTCAAAAGAAAGCTGATGAACAAAAGAAACAAGAAGAGCAAAAAGCTAAAGAAGAAGCTCAAGCTAAAGCAGCAGAAGAGAAACGTAAGCAGGAAGAAGCAACTCGTACTGCTGAAGAAAAACGTGTAGCTGAACAGAAACAAAAAGAACAAGAAGCATTACAAGCAAAACAACAAGCTGAAGCAGAACAAGCACGTAGGGAAGCTGAGGAAAAAGCTCAGGCAGAAGCTGAAGCTCAACAACAGCAACAAACTCAAACAGCTACATTTGCAAACTGTACAGAAGTTCGCGCAGCAGGAAGAGCACCAATTAGACAAGGTGAGCCAGGATTCCAAGCAAAGTTTGACCGTGATGGTGACGGAATTGGCTGTGATCAGTAATAACTCATTATTAATAAATTATAAAAAACAATGAGAAGTAAGCCTCTAGAATTTTCTAGGGGCTTTTTGTGTTATCTTGAAATTTAATTAAGTAAGGTTTTTTAACCAAGCTATCGTTCGAATGACTTGAAACGGTTCAAACCAAGTTATTAAAAATAACACTATAAAAAAGGAAAACAGTGAGAAGAACTTCAAAACTCCTCTTTCCTGTTTAGCGATAGCTATAAAGCTTAATACGATTCCAATTAAAAGAGAGATAAATCCTAAGAGGACAATGAGGTCAGAATAAGAATCCATATTCCAATTTAAACCGAAAAAGAATACTCCTAAAACTAACATGCCTGTTGATAATGTACTGAATAGTTTCACAATTACACCCCCAGATGTAATTTTACCATTTTTTTACGTTTTGGCGGGTGTGAAAAATCAATATTCACCTTAAACAGTCAAAAATCAATAGCGAACTTCCATATAACTAACGGTAATAAAAAGAAATGATACCACAGTAGGTGATCTTTAGATGGTCATGGAATATGTGCTCTTATTTTATATGTTGGGGATTGGCCTAGTCGCTTATATTTTTCATAAAATGGACAAGAGATATAAAAAAGTTTCAAGGACTAAAATAGAACGTATTGAGGAACAGTGGGAGCATGACAAATTGTATGCTCCCACTTCTAAAAACATATAAATAAAGGGTGAAAACCCCTCACTTTTTTGCTCTTTATTTTAGGTTTTCAGGATTTAAGCACTCTAACTCTGGAAGAACAAATCTACCATCTTTTCTAATTAGTACATCGTCAAAGTAAATTTCTCCACCACCGTATTCTGGACGTTGAATCATAACCATATCCCAGTGAACGTTTGAATCATTTCCGTTATAAGCTTCTTTGTAAGCTTAACCTGGAGTGAAGTGGAAGCTTCCATCAATTTTTTCATCAAATAGAATGTCTTTCATTGGTTCTAAGATATATGGGTTAACACCAATAGCAAATTCACCAATATAGCGTGCACCTTCATCTGTATCTAAGATGTCATTTAGTTTTTCAGTGTTATTTGCGGTAGCTTCTACAATTTTACCGCCTTTAAATGTAAGTTTTACGTTCTCAAATACAAAGCCTTCATATGGTGTAGGAACGTTGTAAGAGATAATACCGTTAACACTTGATTTAACTGGAGCTGTATAGACTTCACCATCGGGAATGTTACGAAGGCCTGAACATTTAATTGCTGGAATATCTTTAATAGAAAAGCTCAAATCTGTGTCTTTACCGACTAAGCGTACTTTGTCTGTTTTGTTCATAAGGGCTTCTAAAGAATCCATTGCTTTATCCATATTCTTATAATCCATTGTACAAACGTCATAATAGAACTTTTTAAACGCTTCTGTACTCATCCCTGATAGTTGAGCAAATGAGCCGTTTGGATAACGTAAAATAACCCATTTCGTCTCGTTGACACGCACATCTAAGTGTACTTCCTTCACATAAATAGTATTATATAATTTCATTTTGTCGCTTGGAACATCATTTAGTTCATAAATATTGTCACTGCCACGAATGCCAATGTATGCTTGCATTTGCTTCATTTGATTTTTATCATAATCAGCCCAGGTGCGGATTTGTTCCTCAGTAGCGTTTAATAACATTTTACGGGTTACTTGTTGGTTACGAAGGTTTACAAATGGATTACCGCCAGCATTATATACTTCTTTTATTAATTCGTTAACCAACTCAATATCAATATCAAATGCTTCAATTAAGACATTTTCGCCTTTTTGAACATCTGTAGAATAATGAACTAATTTCTTTGCTAATTCCGAATTAGGATTTACAGTCATGAATGATCTCTCCACTTCCATTTTAAAATAAGAGCATTATACCAATTTATTTTCTATAAAATGTGATTTTTTCCTTTTTTCTTGAGAATCTTATGAGTTGTGACATATGAGTAGTAAAAAGTGGAGGAAGCTTAAAATCATAAAAGTAAGGCGTGGTATAATAACCAAAAAAGAAACTCTCCGAGTGGCTTTATTAAGTACATAAAGCCTGTATTAATGCAGTAACACTAACGAAGTAGATACTGATTACCAAACGAAGTAGTTATTCTTTTGATACTAAGTAGCTACCGCAGTAAGATTGCATGTTTACTCCTAGAAATAAAAAAAACCGATACCGCAGTAGGTGATCTTTAAGTAATGATGGAATACCTCCTCTTTTTTGGGATGTTAGAGGGTTGGACTATTGGCCTTTGTTTTTCATGAGATGGGAGAAAAACAAAAGGGTGTCCTACTAACTGAGATTTTACTATAGAAAAAAGCTCTACAATTAACGTAGAGCTTTTTCGTAATGTAGTACAATTATTTTTTGTTTGTTATCATTGAGCTTCATTGACAAATCGAACTTTATCGATTTATAATGTGTGTATGGACAAGGTAAATATTTTTAAATCACTTTCAAATGAGGCTCGATTACAGATTTTAGAATGGCTTAAAGACCCTACTGCTCATTTTGGACCACAAGATGGAATTGATTTGATAGAAGTTGGTGTGTGTGTTAGTCAAATAACAGAAAAGTTAAACATGACACAATCTACTGCTTCCCAATACCTATCAACGTTACAAAGAGCTGGTTTAATAAAGGCAACAAGAATTGGTAAATGGACTTACTATAAAAGGGATGAGGAAGCCATAAAAAATCTTGGTTTATACATTCAAACAGACCTGTAAAAACAACTAAATTCGGATAAGAATTTAGTTGTTTTTACCATCTAATATATCGACAATTCACAATATGTTTATATATTTTTTATCAAAACATATCGACAATTCTTAATATGTGAATTTGAAAAGTGTGATTTAGGTTAATTTCCTTGTTAACAAATAAAATTATATGTGAAGAGAGGATTTGAGCTCATGAAAGCATGGCAAAGACAAGGCGTTGGATTAGAAAATTTAAAATTGGTGGATTTACCTACACCAGAACCTGGACCGAAACAACTTCTTGTTCGTGTAAAGGCTGTTTCACTTAACTTTCGTGATAAAGCAATTGTTGATGGGGTTTATTTGCCCCATCTAATGACACAACCATTCGTACCTGTATCGGATGCATCTGGGGAAGTAGTAAAGGTAGGTTCAGAGGTAACAAAGTTTAAAAAAGGCGACCGTGTAACTTCTCATATGTTTACTAAATGGAAGGATGGAACTCCAAATAAAGATGATGGTGCTCATGCTTTAGGAGGACCAAAAAATGGCGGGTTAGCAGAATACATGCTGCTTAATGAGGACGCAACTGTAATGACACCAGTTACCTTGACTGATGAGGAAGCTTCAACACTTCCTATTGCTGCATTTACTGTTTGGTTTTCGTTGGTTGAATATGGAAAAATAAAAGCAGGAGATACGGTGCTTGTACAAGGAACTGGAGGAGTTTCAGTATACGCTGTTCAAATTGCTTCAGCACTAGGAGCAAAAGTTATTGCAACAAGCAGCAGCAACGAAAAATTAGAAAGAGTAAAAGCACTGGGTGCAAAAGAGGTTATAAACTATGCAGAGACTCCAGATTGGGAAAAAGAAGTATTAAAAATTACTGAAGGTAAAGGTGTAAACCATATTCTAGAAGTAGTTGGTGGTCAAAGTATTAACCGTTCAATTGAAGCTCTTGCTCTTCAAGGTCATATTTATATTATTGGTTTCTTGGAAAGTATGATGGCAGAAGTGAATGTATTCTCATTATTAGCAAAACAAGCTCATATCCAGGGGATTAACGTAGGACATCGTAGAGCTTTTGAGGATATGATTAGAGCTTTTGATGAGCTTGATATTAGACCTGTCATTGATACGGTGTACTCATTTGATGAAGCCCTTGATGCGTATAAACACCTGTATAAAGGGGCATTTGGTAAAATTGTAATAAAAGTTTCTGAGTAAAGAAAATTTTCAACAACTAAAATACAAAAGTCCTTGATTTTCCAAGGCTTTTATTGTTTATAAAAAAAGCCGGAATATTAGAATGTGAAGGAATGTACTTAAATTAACGGGGGCTTTTGTTGAATAAAGGGGTCATACATATTATATATGTCTAATATGTATGACCCCTTATTTTATCTATATTATTTTAAATTTAGTCTTGATAATACCTTATCTGGATATTCAGCGTAGTCATACACTTTATCAAGATCTATCTCTTGCTGCTCTTTCTCTTCCATGTTGATCACTCTTTTCTAATTGACTCTTCTTAGATTACCATAAATAGTGAGCATGGATTATCTAACATCTTCTATAATTTCTTAAAATGAAGCATACATCTTTAAAGGCTGCCATTCACCGGATAACATTACTTCTATCTTTTTATAGAGGTCCACCTTCAAAACCAATAGGCCATCCGTTCTTGTTGAATTTTACTTTATACTGAAATGCATTGGGATAATCCCCGTAAACAAAAGCTAAAGTAAATCCTGCAAGAATATTGCTATCAAAATTTAAAAGCCGCCCGAAGGTTATAGTGGACAGATAATAGGCACCGGATTTTTGTGCAGGGATGAATTGCTTTAAATACTCTAATGCCCGTTTAAGATATATATGTAATTGTTTCAATATACAATCAGCCATTTCAACAAACTCCTCATATGGCTTTTCACTATTTCCCTCTACAGTTATTTCAACTTCTTCCCATTCTCCTATATCCGCACTACAAAACCATTGCCTTGTAAAAGGAACTTCAGCTTCGTGTTCACAACTATTCCATTTTTCTGTTGCATTTTCATCCAATGGTTTAGATAGAACAAGCTTTTGATACCAATTTTGTTTGAAGTTAGAGATTGTATAGTTCTGTTCACAGAACTCAAAACGACTCATTTATTCACCCCTCAATTATAAGTTTTTTACTACTATGTAGAAATATGCTCTTAGCTCGCTACGTTCAATTTTAGTACTACATAAAGCGAACATCAATTAGCTCACTTAACTTCATTTTGTTTTTTAATTCAAATACTTCATCGATAAAAACAAACAAATTCCCCAGGGAATCAACAAA
>NZ_JAWRXD010000338.1:0-319 GCF_046535215.1 Priestia sp. SIMBA_032
GACCAGGATGCGGCCCTCCCCGTCGAAGAGGTGGCACGAGAAGGCGAGGTGCAACGGCGTGTCCGTCGTGTGCACCGTCGCCTTGTCCGCGGTGCCGATCGGCGAGCCGTCCTCTGCGAGCAGCACGACCTCTTCGCGGGGTGGCGTCATGCGTCCATAGTAGGCGCGTCGCCTGTGGCTTCGGCGGGACGGTCTTTCTCGTCGGGGCGGAGGCCGAGGTTCTTCGCCATGCGCTCGAGAGTCGCCAGCGTTGTGGCGTAGTCCTCCTCCGGGATGCCCGCGGCGAGGTCTGCTCTCACACTGCGGATGCGCTCGGACG
>NZ_JAWRXD010000339.1:0-318 GCF_046535215.1 Priestia sp. SIMBA_032
TAACTCTCTCTTTAATATGTATTCCATCTCTTTTCTCTCTTCTTTTGTCAACATCAGCCCAAGCAAATGATCACCTCAATAATTCCTTACGTAACAATAAACGTTTCGCTCATTTTCACTTATTACAATCCTATCATTCATTATATCCACTACTTACGATATTAATCCTTTGTTCTCTTTTTTATATTTACAGCATATATGTAACTGAAAAGGATTGGACAAAGGGGCGTAATATTATGTTTTTCTTTTTTATTACGAGTAAGAGAACTTTTAAACACATTAGCTTAATAGTGATACTTTCCTTATTTACAGCATGGC
>NZ_JAWRXD010000340.1:0-318 GCF_046535215.1 Priestia sp. SIMBA_032
TTTTTCTTTTAATTTATTAATTCCATAAATTAAAGCAGCCGGATTTGGGGGACAACCAGGAATATACACATCAACTGGTACGATTTGGTCTACACCTTTCACAACAGCATATGAATTTACATACGGACCACCTGCTGTCGCACAAGATCCCATCGCAATAACCCATTTCGGTTCAGGCATTTGATCATATAAACGCCGAACAATAGGAGCCATCTTCTTCGTTACTGTTCCCGATACAATCATGACGTCCGATTGCCTTGGTGAAGTCCGAAAAAATGACCCAAATCGATCTAAATCATAATGTGATGAGCCTACTCC
>NZ_JAWRXD010000341.1:0-318 GCF_046535215.1 Priestia sp. SIMBA_032
TACTTTCTTCATTTGTTTTAAATGACACTTCTATTACGAAGTCATCTTCTAATTTCCCAGTATTACTTAATGGCCAAATTTCAATATTTGCTTTTATGTTTTCAAACTCTCCTGTATATCGCTTCATTAATACAGGACCGTAAATACGGGAATTCTTTAACATCTCTTCTCCCCAATTTGTATACAACCATTTGTTCATTTTCCCTGGTAATTTTTCTATTAACATGTTTTGAGCAGCTTGTTTATTTGGTAAATCAAGTATCCCATATCCTTTAGCACTGTAACTTTTCTTATTTGAAATGCTTAATGTTTTCTTCT
>NZ_JAWRXD010000342.1:0-318 GCF_046535215.1 Priestia sp. SIMBA_032
CCAGATACGAGGTGCGGCACGACGAGCCATCGATACCCTAGCGCTTCCCTCAGTACAGGGCAAAACCTACACTGTTGTCATCGATCCCATTCTCTCCGGGTTGTTCGTACACGAAGCCTTCGGCCACCTCTCCGAAGCCGATATGGCCTACGAAAACCCCGATTTACTCGAAGTCATGACCTTGGGACGGCGTTTCGGCTCTTCCGACTTGCAAATCTTTGACGGAGCCGCTCCCGAAGGACATCGCGGCAGTTACTTTTACGACGACGAAGGAACCCCTGCCAGTACCACGCAACTCATCGAAAACGGCGTGTTAGT
>NZ_JAWRXD010000343.1:0-318 GCF_046535215.1 Priestia sp. SIMBA_032
CGATTGCCAATGGCACATTGAGCGCGGTGAGCAGCAGTGATGGTGGCATCACCTGGACCGCGACGCTCACCCCGGCGGCCGGTATCACCGATACCAGCAATGTGATCACCCTGGATAACACCGGCATTGCCGATTTGGCCGGCAACGCCGGCGGCGGCACGACCGACTCCAACAACTACGCCGTCGACAGCCAACGGCCGACCGCGATCATCGCGTTTGCTGATTCGGCGCTGACAGCCGGTGAGACGTCTCTGGTGACTATCACTTTCAGTGAGGCGGTGACCGGCTTCACCAACAGCGACCTGAGTGTGCCCAATG
>NZ_JAWRXD010000344.1:0-318 GCF_046535215.1 Priestia sp. SIMBA_032
ATTTTAAAGATACCAAATAGCCTTCATCATTCCATTGATCATGGCTTTTCATAATCGATGGTTTATTCGATTCCTTACAATCTTCTTCAGCTATACTAACTGCTACAATATTCCCTTTTACATAATGAAAGATTCGATCCCCCTCTTTTACATCCATCATTCTTTTCCATGAATGTGGTACATTACCGCCTCTATCCTTTTTAGGTGACCAAATAATTTCTAATCCTTTTTCCTCTTGATATGTATGCCCCTGCATAACAATAAAATGATTCATATACTCTCTCCTAAAGCGTTAACTCATTACGCTATTTTCTATTT
>NZ_JAWRXD010000345.1:0-318 GCF_046535215.1 Priestia sp. SIMBA_032
CTATATCTACACGGCTTTCGTTTTCACGTATGGCGTGACGACACTGGGCGTGACGCGCGACCTGCTGCTCACCGCGGTGCTGGCGGCGTCGGTGCCGAACTGGCCGAGCGCTCGTTCGGTGCCGGAGGGGTCGATGAAGAAGATCTCTGTGCCGTGCACGACGGAGCGGTCGGCGGCATCGAGCTGGATGGGCACTCCGTACGCCTGCGCCACGGCGGCCAGCTGGGCGGCCGGCGCCGTCCCGAAGTACCAGTTCGCGGCCGATCCCAGTCCATGCGCGGTCGTCCAGTCCGCGACGTCGCTCACAGCCGGATAGTA
>NZ_JAWRXD010000346.1:0-317 GCF_046535215.1 Priestia sp. SIMBA_032
CTCATATCCGGCTTGTTCTGGAGGAGTTCTATGTCCCCCAAATGTTAGCCGCTATCGTGCCGACAGATAGGACTATAAGTGACGTTGTCTTGTCACCAGGTGACTACTCGTATCCCGCTGTATTGATACATTGTGCTGCTAAGTTGGGTGGGTTGGCTGGGAATGAGGTTAAAATAAAAGAGGCGATGTCCTCAAAGAAGATTGTAAAGTGCAAGGCCTACGATGTCCCGTTGCTCGGCGGGCTTTTGTAATGCTTTTGTAGCGGCTTTTTGAGGATGACTGGCTGCGCATTTAGGTATTAATGCAGGAAATTGACT
>NZ_JAWRXD010000347.1:0-317 GCF_046535215.1 Priestia sp. SIMBA_032
GTTTCTCTATGCTTTTTGTAATTGTAACTCTTCACGTTCCATTATTTTTCTTAATACAATTGTTTGTGTCATTGTAAATAAGTTACCCGTTATCCAGTACAACACAAGTCCTGATGGCGCCGCAAACCCCATAAATAGAATCATTGCCGGCATCATAATTTGCTGCATCTTTAGCATCTGTACTTGTTCTCCAGATGTAATATTCGATTGGAAAACTTTCATCTGAATAAATGTCGTTAACGCTGCAATAATCGGTAATATATGATATGGATCTGCATGTCCTAGGTTCACCCATAAAAACGAAGATGTGCGAATCT
>NZ_JAWRXD010000348.1:0-316 GCF_046535215.1 Priestia sp. SIMBA_032
GTTTTCTCCAGCGCACCATATTTAGGAAATCCACTGGCGGTGGTGCACGACGCCGACGGCTTGAGCGCGGAGGAAATGCAGCGGTTCGCCACCTGGACCAACCTCTCGGAGACAACGTTCCTCCTGGCTCCCAGCAGCCCGGAGGCCGACTACCGGGTGAGGATCTTTTCCGCGAAGGAAGAACTGCCCTTTGCCGGCCATCCCACCCTCGGGTCGGCCAAGGCCTGGCTGGACGCCGGCGGAACCCCAAAGTCCGGCGGAACACTCGTTCAGGAATGCGCGGCCGGGCTCATCCCGGTCCGGGCCGAGGGGGACC
>NZ_JAWRXD010000349.1:0-316 GCF_046535215.1 Priestia sp. SIMBA_032
TTATCTTTCGACGTGAAATTTTCAACATATGCAGTTCCAATGATTATTGGTGAAATACAACGTTTCTTACGCGATGATGGATCAGTGAAAGTTAGTAGGTCTTTAAAAGAAACAGGAAACAAAATTCGAAAGATGAGAGATGAGCTTTCGAAAGAATTCGGAAGGGCTCCAACGATTAATGAAGTGGCAGAGGCACTAGAACTAACGCCAGAGGAAGTTGTTCTAGCACAAGAAGCGAGCCGGGCGCCTTCATCTATACATGAAACTGTATATGAAAACGATGGAGATCCAATCACTATTTTAGATCAAATTGCAG
>NZ_JAWRXD010000082.1:0-596 GCF_046535215.1 Priestia sp. SIMBA_032
CAGTGATAACAACTGGTGAAAAAAGTGATGGGAAATATCTTCAGCCATTGTTTGAAAAGAGTCATAAAACAGGAATGAAAATTGATACACTTATTGGGGATACTGCTTACTCTCAGAAAGATAATATTCAATTCGCCAACCTGAATGATATGAAATTAGTATCAACATTACACCCAATCATTACGCACGGTCCAAGAAAAGCTGAAGACGAATTTGAATTTAATAAAGATGCAGGGATGTATATATGTAAAGCTGGACATATGGCCATTCGAAAAGCACGAATAGGCAAAAAGAATACAAATAACAGTCAAAGTCATACGTACTTCTTTGATATCCAGAAGTGTAAAGTGTGTCCTTTTAAAGAAGGCTGTTATAAAGAGGGGGCTAAAAGTAAAACGTATTCCGTTACAATAAAATCGCCAGAACATACGGAACAAAAGACCTTCCAAGATAGCGACTATTTTAAAGTGAAGACGAAAGAACGGTATAAGATTGAAGCGAAAAATAGTGAACTCAAGCATAGACACGGGTATGATGTTGCAATTTCCTCGGGTCTCTTAGGTATGGAAATGCAAGGAGCCATGACCATATTTGCC
>NZ_JAWRXD010000350.1:0-315 GCF_046535215.1 Priestia sp. SIMBA_032
CATTGCGCGCCGCGTAGCGGATCGCCACCGTGCGGCCGCGCAGACCGTTCGCCTCGGCAAACGTCACGTAGTCATCGCCAAGCGTGTTGATCATCGTGTTCCGCATGCCGATGATCCAGCCGCCGAGGGAGGTGATCAGGATGGTGAGGGCCGGGAGCACGGCGTGCTGGACGACGTCGCCGACGAAGATCTGCTGGCCAGTCTGTCCAGACACTGCCTCCCGTGTGTCGACGGTCCCGTTTGCGGCCCGTCGACTCTGGATCTCCTCACTTATCGCCTGAGCTTCGGCATGAGTGGCCGTGACTAAGGCGATGG
>NZ_JAWRXD010000083.1:0-596 GCF_046535215.1 Priestia sp. SIMBA_032
TATGGAGCCGGATAATATCCTCCACTTGTTGCACCTGTTAATGCACCCGCTGTCAGTCCGCCTAACACTCCTCCTGCAAAGCTTCCAGGGAAAAATCCGCCTCCCCATGAACTACCACCACCCCAGCCCCATCCGCCTCCGTGATGATGATGGTGATCATAGTGATTGTGTCCTCCATGGTGATGATGTCCGCCGTTATGATTGTGCCCACCATGATTGTGCCCACCATGATTGTGTCCTCCATGATGATGATTTCGATAATACAATCCATTATTTTCTATATAATTCATGTTTCTCCGCTCCTTTTCGATTTTTTCATTTTCATATGCGTTAAGAGTGGGATAAAAAATGGGATAGTACACTGTATGTAGGACAAATGCGGAAAGTATAGGTGAAATGTCTATATTTTGTAAAAAAAGCAAAACACCTTATAATAAAGATGTCATATTACATCTTCTATTTAAGAAGTCTATATTGAAAAAAGATTAGGGGAATTATATAGAAATGAAAAAACCTATCGTTCAATTACTATTAATATTTACAATTGTATCTATCGTTCTGTTCCTATTAAATACATCGTATATCTCGTTATATAC
>NZ_JAWRXD010000351.1:0-314 GCF_046535215.1 Priestia sp. SIMBA_032
GTGGGTGATCATCCTGGCCGTTGTGGTCGCGGCAGCGCTAGGAGATCAGGTCGGTTACGCGATCGGCCGGCGCTCGGGACCTGCCGTGTTCGAACGGCGGGACTCCGGCTTCTTCAGTCGAGCAAGTGTCGAGCGTACGGCGCAGTTCTTCGACCGGTTCGGCGGCTCGGCAGTCATGGTCGCACGCTTCGTCGCCGTGGTGCGCACGATCGCACCGGTGGCGGCAGGGGTGGGCCGGATGCGCTGGTCGGTATTCACGATCTTCAACATCGTTGGGGCTGCCGTCTGGGCCAGTGCAGTCATCCTCGGCGGGT
>NZ_JAWRXD010000352.1:0-314 GCF_046535215.1 Priestia sp. SIMBA_032
GCGATGTCTTCATGGATCGCAGCAGGTACCGCCTACAGCACCCATGGCATCGTGATGCTGCCGGTGTACATTTTCTACTCCATGTTCGGCTTCCAGCGCGTCGCTGATCTGATCTGGGCCGCGGCAGACCAGCGCACCCGCGGTTTCTTGATCGGGGCGACGTCAGGTCGCACGACCCTGGCCGGTGAGGGCTTGCAGCATCAAGACGGGTCCAGTCATCTCGTGGCGGCTACCGTGCCCAATTGCCGAGCCTACGACCCAGCCTTTGCCGGCGAGCTGGCGGTGATCGTCGACCATGGGCTGAAATGCATGCT
>NZ_JAWRXD010000353.1:0-314 GCF_046535215.1 Priestia sp. SIMBA_032
TTTAAATGACCGTGAACGTGAAAACGGCTTATATTATTATTATGGCGCAAACTAATTAAAAGGATGAGATATGTTTCAACCATATCTCCTTTTTTCCCTTGAATATGAGATGTCTCATATTCAAGGGAAAAAAGACTGATAGGAGAAAGGAAGGCTGAAAGAATGATTGATTTACATTGTCACATTTTACATGGTATTGATGACGGTGCACAAACCATGACAGATAGTTTAGCAATGGCACAACAAGCCGTATCAGAAGGAATACATACAATTGTCGCAACGCCGCACCATCAAAATGGCAAATATATAAATGA
>NZ_JAWRXD010000354.1:0-314 GCF_046535215.1 Priestia sp. SIMBA_032
GTTAGTGCTGAAATGCATAAGGATATTGATATAATTGAAATTATAGCTAATGCTATTAAGAATGAAATTTTAGTAAATATCTTCAAATTTTCTCTTTTCAAAAAATTACCTCCATTCACTAAAAACATAATTGTATTGGTTTTTTACTTTAATTCATAATAAATCTCTTAAATTAAGTATACAATAATATATTGAGCTATATTCAATTTAATTACAATGATAAAGAATATATATACTAATTATAGTATTCTCTTTAAAATACAACACTTAATTGTGTAATTTTCATGTATTTAAGTATTGTATTATCACATTAT
>NZ_JAWRXD010000018.1:0-61615 GCF_046535215.1 Priestia sp. SIMBA_032
TGTTATAATAGAAGTCCTTACGAGTTCTACATGGGGTGCTTTCCTGGCAGGGAAAGTGCCCTTTTATTTTGTTTTTTTACTTTACTTCTTTGAATCTTTAAAGAGTTCTTTTTCCAAAAGTTGAACAAGAAATTCTTTTTTGCTCATGCCTTCTTCAATACACCTCTTTGCGAATGCTTTGAACAATTCTTCGGGAATATCAGCATTTAAACGCTTAAATCCGGACGGTGTTTTAGTCATATAATCCCTCACACTCTTCAAATACAAGTCACTCAAATGAGTGACTTGTATTTAGTTTAAAGGATATAATTCCCAAAAACAATACTTATATTATATATATTTAAAAAAATGGTTTAAATGGTTTCTTGATAAGAATCATTTTGGACCTTTTGATATAAATTTTTCCGATATTATATAGTGCTAACGCATGTATATGCCTATAAGTTTAAATGCTACCATTTAAAAGAAAATTAATAAAAAGCAGAGTTCTCATGCTATTTACACATAAGAAATCTGCTTTTCTACATAAGAGGAGGCCTAATTTTAAGGAAATACAGCTCCAAGTACTAATAGGTATATAGTGAAAGTATGTATAGTAATCTTATCTTTCTTACCTTCTTTTATTTCAGAGATAACTTCATATACTATTACAAGAGCTAGTATAGATAATGCTATCTTTATGGTTAAATTAAAAGCATATACTAACCTCAATCCCTAATAAAGTATACTATGATAGTTAGAAGTACGGTTTATGTAAATCTCCTGTGTATAAAATTATAAACCTACAAATAAAAAATATTATTTGTAGGTTTACGTTTTAGACAATATTTAATTTTTTGTATAGTGATAACAAATATTGTTTACTCAAAAATGCAACTTTATTGGAGTTTTTAAATGAAATCAAATGAGTTTGTCCTGAAGCTTCAATACGATTAATTTGTTGAATATTAATTATAAAACTTCTATGGACCCTTGAAAACTTTGAACGATCTAACCTTTCTTCAATAGATTTTAAAGATTCATGAGTCTTTAAAACCTTTTGCTTACCTTCTTGGGTAGAATAGTGTAATACAGTGTACTTATTTTCAGATGTTATAAAAATAATCTTATTTTGTTCTATCAATTCTAGTCCATGTTTATGTTTTATATAAAGTGGAACTTGTAAAGTAGAATTTTCCTTAGATTTCCATCTAGACATCTTTTTTAGACAAGTGCACAAACGTTCTTCATTATAGGGCTTAGTTAAAAAATCAATTGCTTCAATATCAAAAGCTTCATTTGCATAATGGGCATGTGATGTTGTGAAAATTATACCTACTTCTGGATATAATATATGTACTTTTTTCGCTAATTCCATTCCATTTGTATCTGGCAAATCAATATCTAAAAATATAAATTCAGGCTTGTTGTCGTTTAATAAACTGAATAAATCCAATCCTAAAGAGGATTCTCCAAGAACATTAATATGATATTTATCCAAATAATTTCTTAGGATTTTACGACATGCACTATTATCTTCTATAATAATTACTTCAGACACTCTAGTCACCTACCTAATATGGGATAAAAATAGAAAATGTCGTCCCGTTTTCTATACTGCTTTCAATGTCCAAATGTCCATTGTAATCACGTAAAATTTTAGAAACAATGGATAAGCCTAAACCCTTATTTTTAAAACTATCTTTAGTACTAAATCCTTCTTTGCAAATTTTCCTCATTGTATCTTGGCTAATAAAAGAATTTTTGTTCCATACGCTAATTACTAGGTATGCATCCATGAAACAATCGATTTTTATATCAATTTTTTTTTCGGATTTATTACTACGCATTTCTTCTTCAATTGCATTATCAATAATATTTCCTAATACACGTACTAACTCAAAAGATTTTATTTTTAATGAAACTGGTAATTGTTGATTAATATTTAAATTGAATAGTATTTTTTTTGATTTAGCTATCTCGAATTTGGCATTTAAAAGAGCAGAAATGGGAAGATTATTAATCTTAATTAACTCTTGTGTGTAAATGATATCTGAACAAGTAAAATCTATATACTTAACTGCTTCATTATAGTTGCCGTTTATAATTAGTCTATGTAATACATGTATATGATTAAAATAATCATGCTTTTGACTTCTTATAGAGTAAAGTAGATCTTGGAAGCTTTTTGAGTATGCTTTTTCTGTAATTCTTAGATTTTCGTCTTCATATATTTTTAAAATTTTTAGCAATAATAAAAATATGAAAATAAGATAAAAAAGTGTGAATACTAGAGTAAACCATTTAAACATTTTATCCAAGGAAGGCATTAAACTGTAACTGAAAAAATTTAGAATGTTAATTATTATCAAAATTAAAGTGGAACTGAAAATGCAAAAAATATATTTGTTTTTCAAGAAAAAATCTAACTTTTTAGCTTTCTTATATGGTTTATAGTACTTATATAAAAGTAGAGATATTCCGCCTATTGTTAGGAACGTAAAAGCACTTATCCAAAGCTTTAGATCAAGACCTGACATTTTAAGATTTAAAATTTGTAGTAGAAAAAAGATTATGCTTTCTATCACGATTTGTAAGGTTGAACTAATTAAGGTTAAGCCTATACTAACGACTAATTTTATTCTTAATATATATTTTAACAATATAATTTGGATGATAATATTACATAATAATTTGAAATTTAGTAATAAATTAAAATTTGTTATTAAACTTGTCAATAAACCATAGATAACAGAAAAAAACAAAAGTTGTTTCCAATATTTTTTAGATTGAAGACCAAGAAGTTGTAATATGAAAATGAAAAAAAGTATATTTTCTATAATACTCAAAAATAATACAATCATAGTTTAATATTAAAAAGTTATAAATTTTTATTTCTAAGTTCTTTAGGAATTGTGGGTTCGTGAATTAAAAAAAAGCTCGCAGTTGTAACTTCTTTACAGGCTATAGTGTAAAAAATAAATGCAAAGAATTTGTGTATTTTTCTCATATTTTTTCTCCTTGTCCTTAGAAATTCCTTAAATTAAAATTCTTAATGTATAAGTAATAATTGATAGTATGATTTATACCTAGCTTAAACAAGGGGTTTAAGCAGATTAAAGAAATACAAAAACATTTTTATGAAGACTTGGACAATGTTAGTAATAGACATTGATAAAAAACGGTTAAAGAAATGCCAATAGAATAGCTTCTAGGAAGTACGTGTAAATAAAAATTACATACAGAGAGTGAAAATAAAAAGATTACTATAAGAATTGAAGTAATTTGAAAAAAAATCTTTTTGTTACTATTAGGTCTATTTTTATTAATTTGTGGACCTATAAACATTAAAATATTTAGCGAAAAAAAAGTACTAAACACTAAGATAAAGAATATATGTGTGTTTGAAATATAATCGCTTAAGAATATAGACAAAGATACTAAGCTAACAATAGAAAGAAGAGATGTTATATAGCAATATAAAAAACTTTTAAAATGGTAACCTCCAGAAAACAAACGCAAAATACAGAAACAAAATAAAATTACACATAATAAGAATAATTGGTTAAACATAATACCTAGCATTAATAAAGTTGCTACTTTGATCAAGCTGTTTAATACAACCTCTACTCCATAACAAATAATTGATTCTTCATAAGCATCTTGTGAATACTTATTTAAATACCTCCCCACTTTTAAAGAGAGAACTTTCATCTAAACATTTTACCTCCTTACTAAAGTACAAATTCATGGAAGAACCTAACACATACACATCAATTTACATAGTTCGTAAAAACTACGTATCTACATATATTAGTATTTAATACAAATTATAGTATATAGTTACAGTTATTTCTTTTCAACTTAGGAAATGTAAAAATAGGTTAACTTTTTGTGTATTTTCCCTTTTAATCAATAAATCTACAATATTTTCTGTTTTTTAGGCTTTATTTCGACTAATATCCCATTCATTCATCAATTAATTTAATTTATTCATCCACCTATAATGTTTGTTTGTCTAAATATCGTTTTCTTTTTTATACAATAATCTATTATTAAATGCAGGAACAGTATTTAATACCTCTTAGTTCAAGGAGGAAGGAAATGAGTAGGGAAATATGTGTTATTCAAAATGTACAATTAACAGAACTACATAACGAGGCCATTCTATTTAGTATTGATAGTGGAATATACTATAGTCTGGATGAAATTGGACTTGATATATGGAGTTTGATTTCTAACTCTAGAGATAGTATCCGTATAAAAGAAATAGAGGACTACTTATTAATTACGTACCAAATCTCTGAGCATGACAAAGAAACTATAAGTGCAGACGTTAATGATTTTATCTATTCTTTGGAGAGTAAAGGATTGGTAAAAATAACATGAGTTTCAAAAAATATTATTGGTACATAAAATCGTACTTATTAGTAAAAAAATTAGATACAAAAATGAAAAAAAATGGCTTTAAACTTATTTATGAAAACTATCTTTCAGAGGGTAGTATTCCCCCGCCAAAGTTAAGGGACTTAACTGAAAAAGATATGGAGTTTATTGAAATGATCCTTGAAGTAGTTGAGAAAAATTGTTTTAACTTTTTTGGAAATGCTAGGTGTCTTCACAGGTCTTTAGTTAGCTATCATATATTTAGAGAAAGAGGAATACCTATAGATTTAGTTATTGGTGTAATGAAAAAGCCTTTTACATCCCATGCCTGGCTTGAATTTAATAGCCAAGTAATAAACGATTTTCCTGAAACTATAAAAGATCTTAAAGTTCAATTTCATACTAGAAAAATACTCAAGGGGATATAATCAATGGGGTTAATTTGTGGCGTTTATAAAAGAAATTATGAAAATGTAACATTAGATTTTTTAAATAGAATGTTACAAAGTACAGAAGGTTCCATACTTGGAACGAAATATGTCATGACTCAACTGAATGTTGCAATGGCCGAAGTTAACCTTAGTGGCAATAAAGAAACAAATTCTTCAGCAAAAGTTACTTATATGGGTCCTTATTATATCGTTGCTGATTGTAGATTAGATAATAGGGAGTTTTTGATAGAAAATTTAAAAGTAGATAAAAGAGACGTATTAGATTCTATGCTTATAATACTTGCCTATAAAAAATGGGGCGAAAGGTGTTGTGATTATTTATTAGGAGATTTTTCATTTTTAATCTGGGATAAAGATAATAACACTCTCTTTGGGGCAAGAGATCCCTTAGGTATAAAACCTTTTTTCTATAAATTAACGGCCAGTGAATTTTCTTTTTCCACTAATATAAGGAATATTCAAAATACTAAAAATATAACGGATTGGAATGAAGATTATTTAATTGATTTTTTATATAGAAAAGGTATGCCAAATGATTATGAAACACCGTATCCAGGCATAAAGAGATTACCAAAAGGTTCTAGTATCACCGTATCGTCGAGGGATTTTCAGATAAAAAAGTATTGGAAACTAAATCCGAATAAAAAAATAACCTACATAAATAAGCAAGATTACACTGAACATTTTACAGAAGTATTTACAAGTGCAATATCATCTCGTTTGCGAGGAAATTCAACAGTTTCGGTAATGATGAGTGGAGGATTAGACTCTACATCAATTTATGCATTAGCTAAATCTGTTAATCAACCTAATCATGTTCTTCCTATTTCTTGTGTCTTTGACAAATATACTGAAGCTGATGAACGTCATTATATAATGCCTGTCTTAGAGAAATATAACGAAAAGAATTATGAATTTTTAGTAAGTGATGATTATTGGATATTAAAAGGATTTCCTAATTATGCTCCTGATATGGATGAGCCCTGTAGAAACTCTATGACGCATGCCATGGTATATAACTCCTATTTGAAAGCAAAAAAACATAACTCTAATGTAGTACTCACAGGTTATGCAGGTGATCAGGTCTTTGGTTTTAATCCTTATTATATCTCTGAATACTTACGTAAATTTCAAATTATCAAATTTTTATCCGAATCAAAGCAGCTGGCCAAAAGTAATAATGATCCTCTTTTGTGGGCTATAAGAGAGTACGGTTTAAAAACTTTTAAGAGAAAGCACGAAAAACCCACTGTCCTATTACCTAAATGCCATGAAATTGCACTACAAAGAGCTAGTGACCGTAATACTATCAAAGATCCAAGTTTAAGGGCACAGTATGACTACATTGACCAGGCACAAAATCTTAATTATACTCGTGTGATTTCTGAGAATTTAGGGATAGAAACACGTTATCCATTTTTGGATGTAAGACTTGTAGAATTTTTGTTCGCAATTCCTACTGATCAGAAGATAAAGGATGCACAAACAAAAGTTTTATTGAGGAGAGCAATGAAGGGAATTATTCCATCTGACGTATTAAATCAATATGGCAAAGCAACTACTAATATGTTGCTCTTTGAAGGGTTAAAAAGAGAGTGGAACAAAATATATCCAATGTTAAAACAATCTATACTTGCAGATATGAAAATTGTCGATGGGAAAAAATTCATAGAGCAGATTGATCGTTATAGACATGGAGAACTAACTCAGGGGATGGATTACATTTCTGCTCTTCAACTTGAACTATGGTTACAAGAACATTCTTGTTGAGGTGATTTAAAATCTTAAAATTAATAATTATTCTAATCACATTTTCTATTTTACTGATATTGACAGGTATTAGAGTTTCAAGAACAAATAAAGTTCTGAACAGCCAAGTTACCCCTATTAATCAAGTAGAAGACATTATCAATAAAAATATAAATTTAATTGCTGTAATTTTTGATGAATACACTTGCGTACAAACTATAAGGAAAATGAAGTTAATAACGAATGTATTAGAAAAAAGTAATTTTCCATATATACTTGTGAATGCTGTAGAAGGATTAGATCCTTTAACTGGACATTGTCCTACATGTGAGTTTACTAATAGATATGAAATTGATGTTACACCTTCGATTATATATTTAGAAAAAGGTGAAAAGACTTCAGAGCTAAAACAAGGGCCTGATGTATTATCTATTGAAGAGCTAAATAACTTCTTAACGAAAATAAAACTAAACACTAACTATGGCGTTTCCTGATTTAAAGGAAGGAATTGAAATGACTAATAATATTTTGATTAACATTTTAAGCTTATTAGCAGGTGCAGTTTATTTAAAAAGTAGTGGTGGGAAAATTAAAAACCCTTATGCATTTGGAAAAGTAGTAGAAAGTTATGATGTTCCTATTATTAATAGATTGACACTACCGATTTCTATTGTAATAGGGCCTTTAGAAATGGTATTAAGCTGTATGATTATCTTAAATATTTTTCGTGAATACGCGTTAATTATTGCGATGCTTCTGCAAATAATCTTTATCTTTCTCATGGTGTTAAGGTTTAACAAGATTTTGCCATTTGGCTGTGGTTGTTTCGGATTACACGCCCCTGATAAAGTAACTTGGTCAAAATTATCATTCAATATAGCCTATAGCTTATTATTACTAATAATTCTTTTAATGATACATGCTTAGCACCATGAAGGAGGTATAAAATCTTAATGGAATATATAGATCCCCCTAAATTTTCTTGGCGTATTTGGAAAAGAGTGCTTGAAATATCAGGAAACCGCTGGGGGCCAGTAACCTTAATCTCTTTAATAATTATAATTCAAGCAGTTTTGAGTCCTCTCACGCCTTTAATTATAGCTGAAATAATCGATAAAGGGTTCTCAGGAAAAAGTTCTCACAACATGAGTACAATGCTTGTTCTTGTGTTAGGGATTCAAATGATTCAAACAATTTTGCATTCATTACAAGATTATTTAATTGTATTTTTTACAAGTAATTTAACATTTAATCTTCGAAAGGATTTACATAATAAATTACTTAATCAAGATATTAGTTTCTTTACAAGCACAAAAATTGGTGAATTTATTAGTCGTTTAACAACTGAAGTAGATTCAATAGGTGATATCATCTTTAAACCAATTATTTACACGATACAAACTGTTTTATCTTTAATCACTACACTCGTTGCAATGTTTTTAATCAGTTGGCAACTGTCTCTCATAATGTTAGTAATTATACCTTTTTTGTTTATTCCAATGCCCTTGGTAGGGAAAATGGCTTATAAGTTTAGCAAGAAACTAGTTGAAAGTATAACTGATTTTAACTCTTATGTAACTGAAAATTTGAGTATTAATGGTATTATCTTATCTAAATTATTCGGTAGAAAAGCAATAGGTAAAACAGAATTTGAAAAATCAGCAAAAAACATAAGGAACTATACATTATCTCAAACAAAATTAGGAATTGCATTTGACAGTGTGTTTGATCTTGGGATTATGATTGCTCCACTCCTTGTCTACTGGTTCGGCAGACCAGGAGGTCCATTTGAAATAACAGCTGGGATTGCAGTAGCTTTTTCTGGATACATAAGTTCTTTATTTAACCCTATACAACAAATTGGTCAATTAGGTATGACAATAAAGGGTGGACAAATACATTTTGAAAGACTGTTTGAGTACTTAGACTTACAGAATGAAATGTGCTTGATGGATGGAACAAAAAAATTATCTAACGTGGAAGGAAAAATAGAATTTCATAATGTTTCTTTTCGATATGATGAGAATAACGAAATTATCAATAATTTTAATTTAGTAATTGACCCTAAAGAAAAAGTGGCCTTAGTAGGACATAGTGGGGCTGGTAAAACAACAATCGCCTATTTAATTGCTAAGTTATATCAATCAAATAATGGGGAAATATTGATTGATAATCATAATATTAACGACTTGGATTCAGATAATCATCACAATATTGTAGGGATGATTTCTCAAGAGGTCTATTTATTACATAGTACGATAAGAGAAAATATTTTACTTTCTAAACCTGATGCAAGTAAAGAAGAATTAATTAATGCAGCTAAAATGGCAAATATACATGACAAAATTATTTCTCTTCCTCAAGGGTACGACACCATAGTAGGTGAGCGAGGTTATAAATTATCTGGAGGAGAAAAGCAAAGAATAGCTATTGCAAGAACTTTTTTGCAAAATCCACCAATTATAATTTTGGATGAAGCTACTTCTGCTTTAGATACTCATTCCGAATATATGATCCAAAGTGCATTAGAAGATCTTGCAAGTAATAGAACTGTAATTATTATAGCTCATAGACTTTCTACTATAGAATCGTGTGATAAGATTGTAGTTCTTGAAAAAGGAAAGATTGTACAAATGGGGAGCCACAGGGAGCTAATCGCATCCCAAGGACTTTATTCGTCTCTATACCAAAAACAATATAAGCAGCAAGTATTTTCTTAAAAGAGGGAGATTAGAATTTAATGAAGATAGTTAAAATTTTATCAATATGCTTTTTTATATTATTTTTAACATTTGCTACTCTCTTTATACGAGAAAAGAATCTTGAAGTAAAAAGAGTAGATCAAATAATAGAACAAGCATCGAGTCAACATGCATCAAATACTGTTGAGCTAAGTGGTGATAACACTGCACTCAGTGAGCAAAAAATATTATTATATGAAATTGTATGTGTAGCCTCACTAATTACATCAATAGTATTATCTGCAGTGGCTTTTAGGAGAAAAACATGAAGAAAATTATATTAGTAACAAGTGTAATTTGCATATTTGGACTTTTATTTTATCACTTTGCTTTAAAGCCCGAGGTAAAAGTAGAGGCCAATAAAAAAATAGATATGTCACTTATTAGTTCAAAGAGTGGAACTGAAGTGGGGAAACCTAAAGCTCCTATTTCAATCTTTATTTATTCTGACTATGGTTGTGAAGCTTGTAAAGAATTGAATCAACAACTAGAAGATATACAATTTAAAGAAAAGTATTTAGACAAAGGTATAGTCAAGGTTATTTATAAAGATATACCGCCAAGTGAGCATAAGAATGCTGATTTAGCATCTATGGCAGCATTGGCTGCTAATAAACAAGGTGAATTTTGGGGAATGCATACATTATTATTTGAAAATTCTTCATGGGTAGAAGATAAAAATCAATTATTGTCTTATGCCAAAAAAATGAATTTAAATATGAAACAATTTAAGTCTGACCTAGAATCTTCGAATTTAAGAGAATCATTAGATCAAAATGTTGCAGAGTCTAAGAGATTAGGTGTTATAGGAACTCCTGTGATGATTATCGACAATAAAAAGATGTTAGGTACCCCTACGTCTTCTAAGGAACTAAAAAAAATCATTGATAACTCAATTAAAGAGTCTAATGCTGTAAATCATACAGCTTTAAATAAAAAATTAACTACTTATACTGGGAGGAATTATTATGAAAACATATACACGTCCATCAATTATTGAATTCGGTGATGCTTTAACTACAATCCAAGGTTGTGGAGGATGGGGAACCGAAGGTTTTACTTTTGATGACTCGGATTCTAAATATAAATACATTACTACTAGTGGAAGAAAGCTTTGTGTTTGTACAAGCCTGAGTGGTACATCTTGTAAACCAATCCTTAACTAAAAAACTTAATATTGCAAATGTAATTAAAAGACCAAAAACAGCATTAGACAATAACTAATTTTTTGGAGGAATTTATTATGAAAACATATACACGCCCGTCAATTATTGAATTTGGTGATGCTTTAACTACGATCCAAGGTTGTGGTGGAGTTGGTATCGAAGGTTGGAAACTTGATGATTCAGACAGAAAATACCGTCTTGTTTCCACATCAACTGGAAAACATTGTATTTGCACAACAATGAATGGATCAACATGCCAAGGTAATCCTCAATAATTTGAAAATATTACATGTATCACTAGAGTCGCACCTCCAGTGGTACATGTTTTAATTTGGGAGCGTAAATAATATGTTCAATAAAGTATTAAGCGTTGTTGGCCTTTTAATTTCTTCTTACTTATATTTTAGCCAAAATAATATTTCCTATTGTCCAACTGGAGGATGCGATATAGTTGCAAAAAGTTCGTATTCACATATAGGCATGGTACCAATTTCGTTAATAGGAATATTTGGCTATATAATCATTATAAACTACTTATTCTTTCTTAGGGAGAGTAAAAGTTATCTATACGTAGGTATAGTTATTACCGGTATAGCATTCGTATTTTCAATCTATTTAATTTATATTTCCATATTTAAAATTAATGCGATTTGTTTTTGGTGTACCCTCTCTTTTATTATTATATCCTTTTTATTTATCTCCTTAAACATCAAGTTAAGAAATTTTAATAATACAAGATTAAATCAAGCCAGCTAATTATAGCTGGCTTATATTATTACTCAGATAATTCCTTGAGGATATCTTTTTTCGATAAATACAATGCTGGAATTAAGGTCGCAATTAAACCCATTACAGGAGTAGTGATTAAACAAATTAATATCATCTTCCAAGGGAGAGTAATACTATTATTATCAAGTGATAGTAATAGTTGGTTTAATAGTACGGATCCAAAAAGAACTCCCAGGATTCCACCACCTAATGTGACCATGGCACCTTCTACTAATGTCAAACGAACTATATTTTTGGTCTTACTTCCTAAAGCGCGAATTGTAGCAAACTCTCGTGAACGTTCTTGAAGACTACTTGCCATACCGTTCATTAGACCTATCATAGCTAATAAACAAATTAACACAACACATGATAATAAAATTGCAACCCTTTGATTAAATTGATTATACAACGTCTCTAATTCAGTTTGACGGTTATATAATATAACTTTAGATGAAGGCTGACTTCCGATTAAAGTTTCAATCTTATTTTCTATATTACTTTGAGATTTTTTATCGAGTATTTTATAATAGACTTCATTTATACTATCTATATTAAAACGTTTTTTCATAAATTCAGGTGAAGTATAGATACCTATGTCAGGACCTTCTTGCATAGGATAATCTTTTATAATACCAACTACTTTTAGACTGAGTACTTGCTCTTTAGATTTTCCATCTTTATACTCAAGTTTATCTTCTTTAAAATTTAATTCAGTATCATGGATAACTTTAATGTGGTCCCCTAATTTATAGCCTAACACTTTAGAACCGTAATCTGTTATGACCACTCCACCTTGGTTTAATTCGTTTGTGTTTATACTTCCTTTAGTCACTTTTAAGGGTAAACTGCTCTTCATCTTATTAAAGTCTACACCTTGTAGACCTGTCATGACTTCGCTTTTTTTATTTACATCGTACAACATAAGCTTTGAATCCTTTTTAATATTAGATTCATCAAAGTTTTGAGTAAATACTGTAATATCTTTATAAACTGGGACTGATTTCACCCCAGGAATACTGTCTACTTGTTTATAAAAAGTTAACGGTAATCCAGGTTCATCATACTCTGAATTAGAGTCAATTACATGACTTAGAGGATACTTCGTTAATATTGATTTCTCTGTTGTATCTCTCACTGTAGTTAAAACACTTATTCCAACAATACTTATAATAACACCCAGCATGATTACACCAGCTATTTGTATACTTCTTCGTAATTGCCTAATTGTATTACGACTTGCTAATAAGCTATATTGTTTTAAAAAAGGTCTAATTATAAAAGACAATATTTTAACGGTACATTTTAACAAGAAAGAAATACCCAAGAATAAAGATAAAATTAATATGGCAGCTGAAAGTATATAGACCTTAGGGTCGTGGATTTTTATATAATTAAAAAAGCTTAGAGCAATAGATGAGAAAATTAAACAAATGCTAATAAAAGGTAAAACAATCTTTGTTTTATGTTCCGTGTCAATGGATTGTCTGTATGCTTGAATAGGAGATAATTTACTAGCTAAGGTAGCAGGAATTATACTTGCTACTATTGTTATAAGAATACCTAATAATACACTATACATAATGGAGGTCCATTCAATATAAATGTTTTCTATTGATATTCCACTCACTTTTGTTATTACACCCTTTAGAATAAAAGAAATTCCTATACCAAAAATGACACCTAGTATAGCAGATAAAGTTGCAATAATTACTGATTCAGAAATAACTAACCATGCTATTTGTGTCTTCTTTGCCCCTAATAACCTTAGAGTAGCTAATTCTTTTTTCTTTTCTTGAATTGACATTTGCAATGTACTAATTAATAAAAGGGCACTTCCAATTAATACAGCTATATTTAATCCTTGAACAACAGGCTTTAGTCCCCCTAATTGCTCACGCTCTTTATCCATTTTTATTTGTCTATCAATAAAGAATTTAGGATCAATCTCTTTCAACTGATTTATTACTTGTCCTTTTGCATGCCAGTCATTTAGTTTAATCATTAATGTTGTGACATGATTATTTTGAGAGGTAGCCTTAGCTAACCAGTCATATTGGAATAAAACAACTGAGTGAAGGTATTCACTTTTCTTCATAATTCCTGAAACACGTACGGTTTTCTCTTCATTTGGTGGAAATGGCAAAGTTAATGTAGAGCCAATTTTTAAATTTTTTGCCTTAGACCAGCTATATGGAATAACTACTTCAGATTTTCCAGGTAGATGACCTGAGGATAATTTTGTGAATTCATGCTCCTTTGATAAAGAATCATTTTTCAGTCCCACATACATTGGCTGAATTTCCATCTCTTTTTTATAAGGGTTATCTTTACCGATATATGGATAAAGAAACGGGCTAGTTTGTTGAACATTGTCAAATTTATTAATTTTGTCTATATCACTACTATCTAAAAATAAACTGGATTTTTGGTACCCTACTATTAAGTCATAATTGCCGTATTTGTCTTCAACTATGTCCTCATTTGATTTTTCTAAAGTACTCATTAGTATATTAGATGAAATAAGTAACATGAAGCCAATTGAAATACCTATAATTGACAATATTGTTCTGCTTTTTCTTGATTTAAGAAAATTTTTTGCTAGAGAAAAAATTAAACTCATAATAAAATACCTTCTACTTTTCCAGTTATACTAGAAACTTTATCTTTGGCAGATAAAGTTTTATTCTTTAATACTAATTCATCTTGGATTACCCCATCCTGTAAGAAAATCACTCTATGTGCGTACGATGCTACATTCGCATCGTGAGTAACCATGACTAAGGAGTGATTTAAATTATCACAAAAATGCCTCAATATATTTAAAATTTCTTTTCCTGTTTTAGAGTCTAAGCTACCAGTTGGTTCATCAGCTAATATAATTTTAGGTTCTGTTACTAATGCCCTCGCTATTGCAACACGTTGTTGCTGACCGCCAGACATTTGAGAAGGATATGAATCTTTTAATTGACTAATTCCTAAAAGTTTTAAAATTTCTTTTCCTTTTGTTTCTGCTTTTCTTTTTCCTGCAAGATCGATGGGTAAAGTAACATTTTCTAAAGCTGTAAGAACGGGTATTAAATTAAAAAATTGAAATATAAACCCTATATTATCCCTTCTTAAAGTTGTTAAAGCAGAATCATTTAAACCGTTAACCTTTTGACCACCCAAAATTACTTCACCCGTAGTAGGCTTATCTAAGCCAGACATCATATTTAATAAAGTAGATTTTCCAGACCCACTAGTCCCCATAATTGCTAGAAATTCGCCTTCCTCTACTCTCACACTTACATCTTTTAGTGCATAAAATTCGCTAGATCCTTCACCATATATTTTAGTAATGTTTTCTACATTTAATATTGTTTTCATATTCCATAACCTCCTTATAGGATTTATCATAGTAAAAAATTCTAAAAATATTATTCAATAAATATCAAAAAAGTATAAAAAATTAGCGAAAATAACAAATAAAAGGATTTTTTGCTATAATTAGGTATATCTTACTTAATGAGAGGGATTTATTGTGGATAAAAGAATTTTAATTGTAGATGATGAAGAAGACATTGCTGAGCTTCTAGAAGATTTTTTAAGTATTGAAGGTTATGAAATTTATAAGGCTACAAACGGAACAAGCGCCAAAAAAATTCTTTCCGAAGTAGATATTGATTTTATATTATTAGATATTATGATGCCAGAAGAATCGGGCTTTACTCTCTGTAAAAGCTTAAGGGAAATTTATAGCATTCCAATAATTTTTCTTAGTGCTCTACAAGATGATACAGATAAAATTAGAGGATTAAACATTGGGGCCGATGATTATATCGTAAAAGATGCCACCCCAGGGGAAATAGTGGCTAGGATTAAGGCAATTGAAAGAAGGCTAAATAATTTTGATACTCAATCGAAAAATAAAAAAAATAATATTATAAGATTTAAGAGTTTAGAATTAAATATAATGACGCGATCGTTACTTATAGAGAATGAAAAAGTTACTCTAACAGCGAAAGAATTTGACCTTATCAAGCTCTTTTTAACTTATCCTAATCAAGTTTTTACATATGACCAAATTATTGAAAAAATCTGGGGTTATAATCAAGGAGATTTTCATAGTGTGAGAGTATACATTGGTAAGTTAAGAGAAAAAATAGAGGAGAAAACAAATGATTTTAAGATATCTACAGTGTGGGGAGTAGGTTATAAAGCAGAAGGGGTTTCATGTGAATAATTTTCAGTTATCTATAAAGAAGTGGGCTTTAATCTTTTTAATTTTATTTTTAGTCATTCCTTTATTGATTACGAGATTAACAGTTCATCTGTATGAAGATTTTTACTCTCCTTATAAGAATGTGGAATTGGATAACTTAGATGTATGGATGAAACAATTTGTTTTAGATGATGTGAAAGAATGGAATAATTTATCCTGGCAGAGGTCAATTAATGAAAAAACTAATAAATTAGGTATTAAAATAAGGCTAATAGACCGGAAAAACCAGCAAATATTCTCTAACATTACCAATTCTAATAAATATGAATTAAATTCAGATATTCCAAAAACTAAATTAGGAATGTCCAGTTTCTTGGAGGAATATACGGTATATTCTAATGGCAAGCTCCTAGGCGTAGCTTATGTCCAAGATAATCGGACTTTTGAAATAAAACAAACCCCCAATAAATGGATATCATATATAATCAATGAATGGGGAGGAGCGTTCATATGGTTATTTATATTTTTATTAATTCTAATTATCAGTATAAGATTTATTAAAATGAAAATCCTTTTTCCTTTGAGGGAATTCGGAAAGGCTACTGATTCAGTAAGTAAGCAAAATTTTGATTTTAAAGTACCTTATACTCCGGTAAAAGAAATAAATGAGCTATCTGAAGCTATAATAATCATGCAAAAAACATTAAAAAATTCTCTGGATAAACAAAATGAAATGGAAAAGGAAAGAAAAATTTTCATATCTTCTATCATACATGATTTACGGACTCCTCTTTTTTCTATTCGAGGCTGCTTGGAAGGGATAAAGAAAGGAGTGGCTAGTACACCAGAAAAAATTAATAAGTATGTTGATATTAGTTATAATAAAGCTAATATTTTAAATGAACTCATAAATGATTTATACACTTTTACTACTGTCAATTATATTGAAACAACGCCTAAATTTAAGGAAATTAATATAATTAATATAGTCGATATTACTGTTAAAGGATTTTATCTATCAGCTGTAACCAAAGAGATAAGTTTACAATCTGATTATAATAATGAAAAAGTTATGATTATAAATGGAGATCAGTATCTTTTATCTAGAGCTTTAGAAAATATAATAGGAAATGCTATAAGATATACTCCTAACAAAGGAAAAGTATGTGTTACAGTGACAGCATTAAATGGAGAGTATTGCAAAATAATTATAAAAGATAACGGTATTGGCATCCTACCTAGTGAGATTCCTCATATATTTACGCCTTTATATCGTGGAGAGAAATCCAGAAATAGAAAAACAGGAGGATCTGGATTGGGGTTGTCTATAGCTAAACAAATTATAGATCAACATAGAGGAGTTATTAAAGTTTATAGTAATGATGGGGCAGGAACTACTTTCGAAATTGTCTTACCTATTGGGACTACATCTTAGCAATGTAGTCTTTTTATTTTACTAATAATTCATTTCTTTCTGAAACAGGATTTTGTTAATAAAATATAACCATAGCAAGAAATTAAAAATTTCTAAAGTGCTGAAATTTGCATCGAATGAGTAGTTATACGCAAAACAAAAGTTAATTTCGTCAGAGAGCGTTTCTCTGCACGTCAAAATCGTCAATTAACTAGGTTTTTATTTATAAATGAGTGTGATGAAAAAGCATCTTTCTAATTGGAAGGTGCTTTTTTCGTTTCATATAAAAATATAAAAAAGAGGAGAATTTTTATGAAGAACATTTTTATTAAATCAATGACCGTTCTTACCTTATTAATGGTCGCATTATGTGGAGTAAATCAGGGGAAAACAGAAGCAGCAAGCAAGCCAGCGAATCAGGATTTGATTATTATTAACAAGTATTACAATAAGCTTGCGTATTTTCACAATGGCTATATTGAAATCGTTGATCCAGTAGCAACGGGGAAAACATGGGATAAAACGCCTGTTGGCTTTTTTAAAGTCGTGAATAAGATTAAAAATCGTCCTTATTATACAGGACATATTCCTGGGGGCGATCCTCGTAATCCGTTAGGAAAACGTTGGTTAGGATTAAATGCGAATGGTACGTATGGTGATACATACGGCATTCACGGCAATAACAATGAAAGCAGCATTGGAAAATACGTGAGTCAAGGCTGCGTGAGAATGCACAATGCAGATATTGAAAAGCTTTATGATAAAGTTCAAGTAGGACACCGGTTGCCATTACTTATTCCTATAAGAGCTTTGTTGATCTTACAAGCGTATATGGATATAAATTCAAAGGCTATAAAATGAAAAACAATTAATTACTAAGCAGCATTCCGTATTTATTACGGGATGCTGCTTTTTCTTTGTCTTCTTTCCATATAGCCCTTATCATAGAAATAGATGAAAAATATGGTGAAGGAGGATATGATTATGCGAGCAAAAATCGAAAAGGCTAAACATGTGGTAATGATGGTTTTCTTAAACTCATCATTGTAAGGGCTTAATTAAATGGTGTCCATGAAACTATACTAACTCCAATATCAAATTGAGAACTTTATTAAGACACCAAAAGATAAAATCGATACAGGTATGAGTGTAAAAATTTTCATCTGACTGTTGAATTATTAAAAGTGAACACCATAAATTGTCTATCGTAATACTTTACTTTTTGAAACAAGTAATGATAGTTCTGCTAGCTAATTGAAGAGATTGTATCAAGGTTTATTATTATAATCTAAAAAGGAGTTAACAATGGACAAGTTATATTTCAGTGCAAGTGAAAGCTTATCAGAGGAGAGAAAGGCTTTTTTAAATGAAAACAGACAAATTTTATCTAGTGTATTAGAAGCTGTTGCTTTAAAAGAGAGAAAAGAAGGAAGAAAAATGCCTGATTCTTATAGGATTTTAAAAGCCGGTGTCATTAAAAGAATTAAAAACAGGAAAACTGCGAATAGCTTATCAATTAAAGAAACAAAACAAATGATAAATTTTCTTCAAGAACTTTTAGGAATTAATAAAGAAATAAGCTTGTCTAATAATCTATTAATTAACTATATGTATGAATTATCTCGTCAATGTTATGATACAGAATACGGTAGGGAAGCTTATTTAGAATTGTTTAATAAAAAAGTAAGACATGATACTCAAGACGATGAGGTTTCAAATAAATCACCTAAAAAACTAATAAGTGCAGGGGTAAGGTATTCTAGAAACCGCATGTTATCTATTGAGGTAACTAAACGTGCAAATTACTTATGTGAATTCAATGCTAAACATTTACATTTTATTTCATCAACTACTCAAAAAAATTATGTGGAAGCACACCACTTAATCCCATTAGCTTTTCAAAAGTATTTTCACAATAGTCTAGATGTTATCGAAAATATGGTTTCTCTATGTGTAGTCTGCCATAAGAAAATTCATCATGCTTCCAACTTGAAAGAAAAAGAAGAAATACTTAGTAAGCTATATGATGAAAGAGTAGAGGGATTAAAAAAACGAGGCATTTTTATCGATTATAAAAATTTTCTTAGCTACTACAAAAATGATTTACTTGAAGATGATTAGTTAAATAAATGATATATAAATTTATTTATCTCTATTTATAAAGTCTACCATGGGTATGAGAGGAGAAAGACAGTTTATGAAAGATTTTCTACTGAATGGTTGGGATGATTTTAAAGTTAATTTTTCTTTCATTGCCATAATATTAGCAGGGTTGGGTTTAATAATAAGGTCAGCAATGAAATCAGGCATAAAATTTATATATGATACAAAACTAGAGGAAGTAAAAAAAGATTTTAATAGTCAAATAGAAGATTTGAAGCATAATCAGCAAAAATTAATGTTCAGTTTTGAATCGTATAATTCAAAAAGGAGAGAAATGTACCCTGAGTTTTATGCATTAATGCAAGATGTTATAGGATATACATTTCATCTCAGGGGAATAAGAACGATGCCTGATATAAGAAGACTTACAGTGGAAGAGTTAGGTCAATACCTTGAAACACTAGAGATAAGCCATAAGGAAATGGAAATGATAAAATTATTACATTCAAGCAACATAGAGGAAGCGGTTAGAAAAACTGCTGAAATTAGGCATAGGTATGATTATCATCTAGCGAAAGAAAAACTAATTGACGCAAATAATTATTTTCTTTATAAAGAATTATTCTTTTCGGAAACGGTTGCTGAAAAATGTGTAGAATTACTGGATGATTTATTCGAGTACATAAATAATCATGACCCTATGTACTTAGGTAATGCTGAAATTTTTGAGGCCAATGAGTCTTTAGCAGAGAAGATACCAAATAAAGTTATTTCCTTGAAAAAGATAATGAGGGAAGAGTTTGTAGTAGAAGAATAATTAAATTATTGACTACCTACTTTATTAATCACTAGGATGGTGCTATATTTTCATTCTTTAATATTTCTACAGTACTTTACATCAAAAAAGACTAAACTTTATATAGCGTTTTTTGTAAATTCAGAAGCTTTATTTAAAGACTACCCAATCAATATATTGCTTAATACCACGTATGGGCATGTGCGTGTTTTTTAAACAAATGACGGTTTCAAGGAGCGAAATCTGGTCTTCTGAATATAATCTTCTACCAGCTTCATCTCGCTCAATTAGTGGTAGGAGTCCTTTTTTTCATAATAACATAACGTTGATTCTAGAATATTGAATTTGACTGAAACTTCGCTAATTGAACAATATTTCATCTGGAGACCTCCAAATTTTATCTTTTACTGTCGACAGGAATATGATATGACCTAAACCGTGGTTTAAGTCAACAAAAAAACAAAAAAATATTTTAATCTGTACCATTTAAATATCTAAATATATCCCAAAAACATCATGTGATGAAATGAGAATAAAGAAGAAGGTACTCAACGTAAAAGAGAAACAGCAGCAAGAAATCGAGATGTAAAAGGCAGCTCAGATCCTCAAGTTATTAGGAGATAAAACACGGCTATCAATGATGAAATTTTTACAAACAAATGAATGTTGTGTATGTGAACTAGTTGAAATTTATAAGGCCAGTCAACCTGCCATTAGTCAGCATTTACGTAAGTTAAAAGATATCGGGCTAGTAAAAGAGAAGAGAAAAGGTTAATGGATTTTCTATTCGAGTAATCAAACACACGAACATTATGATTTTCTAGTAAGTATACTCGATTCGTTACCCACTCAAGATGATCGTTTAATTGAATTAGAAAAACAAGGATTACGCATTAGTTGTTGTTAGTAATTGGGGGTATCAGTAGTTTTAGCATCATTAATGTTTTTAGTGACATTAGTTTTTGTAATTCGGCAACCTAAGACATACAATCTGGCCCATTTATAGAGATCAGTTGATGCTATAAAAGATGAGAAAACATGCCGGTTATCAGGCATTGTTTTAATCGTTTTGGTTCTTGTTTAACTATTGTCCATAATAATAAGCGACCCTATATACCGTAAACAAAGTTACTAAGGTCGCTTATACTATATTCTGATTTATTATTTTTTCGTCTTTTTCTTTATAATAAAATATCTGTAATCTCATTAATCTTCTGGCAGAATTTCGCTATCATTATTAATTTCATCGAACAAATAAGTAAGGTAAGAATCTAGTTCAAATTGATTATCTTCAATAAAATCATATAGCATAGAATTATTTTCTTCTCTCATTTCTAGTCACTCCAATTTAAGTTTTTTCAATTTTTATACATGATGACCATGATTCTTGTTTTGACTCATTTTTCTTAAAAGAAAGCTTACAATTAATACTAAAATGATTGATCCAATAATTGCTGGGATAATTGCAAAACCACCAATGACTGGCCCCCAACTTCCTAAGATAAGGCCGCCTAACCAAGAACCAATAAAGCCTGCGATAATATTACCAAGAATACCTCCAGGAACGTCGCGTCCTGTAATTAAACCGGCAAGCCACCCAATAATTCCACCTACAATTAGCATCCATAGAATCTCCATTAATACTTCCCTCCTTTTAAATTGTTTAATTGACTTTACCCCTTACTAAAACTCATTAACCTTGTTATTTTTTTCCTGATTAAAGCTTTTCTCTTATATAAAAGGACACCTTCTCATTTCTCGACTGTTTTATGAAAAAGATAAGCGATTAGGACAGCTATCAGCATATAAAAGCCAAGAATAACTTGCATCACCACCTACCCCTTACCTACCGCAGTAAGGGTCTTTTTTATTTTTGAGTAGACAGGCAAACTTACTCTAATAGCTACATGATATCTAAAGAATTCCGACGCCATTACCTAATTGGTATCTATTCCGGTAGCGTAACCAGTAACATTGCGTAATTGAAGCTACTCTAAAAGAGTAGCTTTTTTAGAAAGATTTTAGGTTTTTAAATCCATATAACAGGTTAATATTTACTTATAAAGAAATTGAAGGGTGTAGAAATGGAGGGAAGTAAATTGCCTAACAAAGAATATCCATATTATTTTATAAAGTTAGGTAGGTTATATTATGTAAATGAATCATGTAGAAACGTAAAGAGGAAAGAAATTTCTAGTTACGAATTTACAAACAATGAATTGTTTGCATTCCCCTTTGATACACTATCCATTGCGAAACAGACCGCAGATGAATGCGGTGGTTATATTGTAGTTAGAAACGATACGTTTGAAGATTATATCAGACAAGGAGAACGTTGGAGTGAATATATAGGTTATAAAGAGAAAAATATATGGAAACTCTATAACGTTAAGTAAATAGTAAAATATTTTAATTATAATACCTTTAGTATTTACATAGAATGTAGAAAAAGTCCACATTTGTCGTCATCTAAAGTAAATGATAAAACTTTACTTTTTATAATAGAGTTTATTCATTTACTTCTATTTGTAAAATATATTTATATTTTATTTTTAATAAACATTACATTATTAAAGGTTTATTAAAGTTAGATTATTATAAAATTAACTTTTGATTATGATATATTTAACAACTTCTTGAAAGGAAAGTGGAAGATAGATTAGTAGATGATAAGAAGTAGAAATTGTAATTTTTTTAATGAGAGTGAATATTTAGAAGAAATACCAATAGGCGACTCATTCCTTCTGTTTAGAAAGATAAAGTCACCTACACAATTTTCCCATTCATTATTAGTTATCCTTTCAGTTTTTCATATTTATCAATTTATTGATTTACATGTTCCTGTTCTAACTGATTTACTACATCCTCCTGACATTCATTGATAAATAGATAAGTAAGGTATGAATGTAAGTCAAATCGTTCTTCATTAATGAATGTAGAGAAAACCTGTTTATATTGGCTCAATAGTTTGACCTCCTTTATGCGAGTTCCTATTTTTCATTATCGCCCAACTAGCAATCTCTTATACATACAAATCAATAAAGTATTTTGTATGATAAGCTATTTTTATCTTATACTGGCCCCGCCTACGCCATATACAATGACAGCCACGCTTGTTGTCCAACCTAATTCTCATTATAAATGTAATTGCTTACAAAGGCTATTCCGGCAGAAATTATTGAGTCAGCCAAATTGGATGGAGCAAATACGTGGCAAATATTCTTGAGGATTATGTTACCGATGTCTAAACCGGCTGTTGCTACAGTTGGAACTTTAGCTTTTATCGGAAGTTGGAATGATTATATTTGGCCTTTAATGGTTTTAACGGATAAGTCAAAATTTCCGATTCAAGTAGCAATTACAGCTATCAATAGTACGGAGCCGGTTTACACGAATCAAGTTATGGCTGTTTTAACAATATCCACCATTCCATTAATTCTTATCTATATAGTGGCTCATCGATATATTTTAGAAGGGATTGGTGGTTCAGGAACAGGTATTAAATAAGAAAAAATTAGGTTGTTGTTGCGAAACCATTAACTATGTATGGTTAATTTTTAAACCTAATGTCAACCGGTTGACATAAAAATATTGACTTGTGAAACCGGTTGACATAAAATGAATCTGAAAGTGCTTTCAGTTTTTGTTTCAAAGATTCTATATATCTAGTTAAAGGAGCAACAAGCAAGAATTAAATTTAAGTGGATCAGACACAGGTTTGATTTTCTCTGTAAACGCTGTCTTCGCATTGTGTATACAGCCTGTATATGGTTATATCTCCGACAAGATAGGTCTAAAGAAAAATATATTATCTTTTATTAGTTTACTGCTTGTATTTGTAGGACCATTTTATATTTATATATATGGGCCACTTTTAAAATATAATGTGATTTTAGGTGCAGCTGTGAAAGCTATTTATTTAGGAGTTGGTATTTCTGCAGGTATTGGCGCCCTTGAAACCTATGTTGAAAAAGTTAGCCGCAAATAGAATTTCGAATACGGAAAGTCTAGAATGTGGGGTTCGTTAGGTTGGGTGTCAGCAACTTTTTTTGCAGGTCAGCTATTTAATATTAATCCCAATATCAACTTTTGGGTGGCAACTGTTTCAGCAATTATCTTAGTTGCAATTATTTTATCAGTGAAAATAGAAGTCACAAACTATGAATGGGAAAAAGCTGAATTCGTTAAATTAAAGGATGTTGGACAACTTTTTCTTTTAAAGAAGTTTTGGTTTTTGATGATGTATGTGATTGGAGTAACATTAGTTTAATAAAATATTTAACTATAGTTAAGAATTTGTAGAAAAATTTATAATACAAGTAAGGATTAAAAGAAGGGATCTAAATGATGAAAACTGAAAAAGAGAAGATGTTAGATGGAGAAATGTATAACCCTGCAGATACTCAATTAGTAAAGGATCGGGAAAATGCAAGGCGGCAGGTTAGAATATATAATGAAACCTTAGAAACTGAAGGTGAAAAGCGTACTCAATTATTAAAAGAATTATTTGGTTCAACTGGGGAAAACGTATATGTCGAACCAAATTTCAGAGTGGACTATGGCTATAACATATTTGTTGGAGAAAACTTTTCTGCAAACTTCGATTGTACTATCTTAGATGTGTGTGAAGTGCGATTCGGAGATAATTGCATGCTTGCCCCTGGAGTACAAATCTATACAGCAACACATCCACTTCATCCAACTGAACGTAATTCAGGTAAAGAATATGCAAAACCGATTACTTTTGGAAACAATGTATGGATTGGAGGAAGTGCTGTAATAAACCCAGGAGTAACGGTAGGAGACAATGTTGTTATTGCATCTGGATCAGTAGTAACTAAAGACGTACCTAACAATGTAGTGGTAGGAGGAAATCCAGCGAAAATTATTAAAAAGATTGGAAATTAAGGTTGTAAGAATATTTTACTAAATTTTAGTAACAGTACTCTAAATGAAATTTGAATTTCTAACTTATTAGTTAATTGGTGATTAAATTGGATATATGGATGGGGAAAATTAGAGATTATAATCATTTGGGTCTTTATTTAGGGACCTATCAAGCAATTATAGAGAAACAAGATAAGATGCTTTATAAAATGACATTATCGTTTAATCCAGCATATACGCTAAAAAAGCAAGATGAAAATAAGTATTTAAAAGATAAAATATTGTACAGTTCAAGTGTAGAGGTACTTAAAAGAAAATTTAGAAATAAAATCCCTCTTTTAAAGAAATAAACAAAAGTAGTATGGATAAAAAGATGGGGAAATATTTAATTTTTCAAGTGAAAGGTCATGATGGCAAGAAATCTTATCTTTAAAGCTAGTTTTATTGGTCCAGGTGTAAACCAAACAATGATTTGCACTTTAAATAAATACAGAGTAAAAAAACTTAGAAGGGTATATCTTATGATATGTCCTTTTAGTGTGGTTAATTTTCATCTTTTTTTCACTATTAAATGATAAATTAATTGTTAATTATGCTGCAAAGCATTTTTTCATAGATATTTCCCTTTCCGTTTTCAAACTTACTTAAAAAAGGTGAGCTTTTTTTCTTATAATCTGCATTTTATTTACATAATGGGATTTATGGGTATAAATAAATCGTTCACAATTTCAAAAAAGTAATAAATATTGATTTGAAATATATACTAAATGAAGAAAAGGCACAGGAAAGTATAAAATAAAAATGGGGTTTATATCCAGGTTATTAAAAAACTTATCCCTAATGAGCATTGTTTAATTAAAAGGAGGAATTTTATATGGGTGATAAACAATCAAATGATTTAGAACAGGCATTAGAGAACAATACAGATGAAACCGAATTGGATGAATCTGAGAAAGAGTTTGTAACAAAGCCTACTAAGCCTTCTGATCCTTATCCGCATAAATATTATACTGGAGACGTTTCTATGGTTTCTAATGCTGCGCCAAGAAACGATAAAGAATAAAAATTTATTTTTGATATTCTGATACAACCATCGTACTTACTATAACAAAGGTTATATACATTTTTTTCTTATAGAAATATCTTATTCGATAGAGGATAATTATCTTATAAGGTATTTCTCACTCCATATATTAAGTCCTTGAAATCTATTTCGAGGGCTTTTTTTGTCGAAGCTTCATCATCATATATAAGATATATGAATAATTTTCCTCTCTTTATACAAACTAACGACGATACATAATCTAGTATAAGTAGGAGGAATTTTACATGATGGAAAATCAACTGGGTCAAACACATCAAAATATGCATACGGGAAATGTCCCTCCCCAAATGAACCACGGAGGACACGAAGTGTTTGATGTACAAGAAGTATTAACAGGAGCAATCGATACATTAAACACATACACATTATTAAGCCCACACGTAAAAGATCCAGAACTAAAGGATATTCTGAATCGCCAATATCAATTTATTCAACAGGAATATAACACAACAGTAGAATGCTTCAAAACAGGACAAGATCCTTCAACTCCTACACAGAGTTATAAAATGAAACAAGGCAATGATTTTGTTTATGGACTTAAGCCTTCTCAGCCTAAGAAACCATTACAATCTGCTTCAGAAATAACAGATGAGTGTATTTCTAGTCTCATGCTTGGTGCTGTAAAAGCATCAGCGCCTATGAAAACGATGGCGGCCCTTGAAACAACGAATCCTGTTGTACGCCGTGTATTAGCCGATTCTGTTCCAAATTGCATTGAGATGGCGTATGAAATTTCTCTTTATCAAAATAAACATCATTATTACCAAGTCCCACAGCTTGCTCAACAAGATATGCAGCAAATGGTCAATGCATTTGCATCTGCCCAAGGTGGATCGCAAATGCCAAATAATAATACTGCCCATTAACATAAAGAAGTGGCTAAAGACTGTATCCTTTAATTCAATATATACAGTAAAAAAACTCCTGATTGGCTTCAGGAGTTTTTCTATCTTTAGACAATAGTGAATACATATTTTTAGTTACCTTCATGTGACTTCCATTAATAAAAAAGATGTTTCCTAACAGATAGGAACATCTTTTTTACTAATGGAAATCTAATGATTAACAATCCGTGCTTTTTGACTTGTGAAGAGGCGGTGGAACTAACCAGCCTTTTTCTTTATTGAGGCGCAAGAACTTACCTCCAAGAGCTACTTTTTGCATATGGATTTGTGCAAACATGGCTGCAATATCTTCTCGAATAGATTGTCCAATTAATTGACTACAAGCAACTAGACCAGCAGCGATATCCATTGAGATGGCAGCAGCGACTTCTGGATCTTGAACACGTGCACCCACCGGAATATCATCTAAACAAGCTTCTGGACGTTCGGGTGGAGTTGGGGGTAAAGCCACACCATTCTCTTTTAACAAATTCTCTATACCTTTCATTTCTTGCTGGCATTGTTCAATTGTTTCTTGTACTAACTTATGTAGATCCTTGTCTCCTACATGATTTAGAAACGTTTGATAACCAGCTACTAACCCCTTTGAAGCAGAAAGAAACGACCATGTTCCAAATACTTCACCGTAATGCATCGGTTCATCTGTAGGATTTCCACTTAAAATACCCATTGTTATCCTCCTTAACATATTCATGATAATGTGCCACCTTTCTTTCTATGCACATGCTTAACATTTCCATATCTTGCTTTATTATTCTTTTAGGTAGACAAAATAAGGTTGATATGTGAATACTTTTCAGTATTTTAATCATACTAATCAAGATGCATAGATAAGCATCAGCCACACTACCCTTGTTATAAAGAGAGCTGCCTTCTTAGGTGGCTTTTTTGTTTTAACTTATCGATACTTTATTAAACTTCCTACTTGTAATCATAAAAGGAAGAATGGGGGTCCATTCTTCCTTCAGCCATCACGTTATAAGGTTGTCTTAGAAACGTCCACCGCCAAGTTGTTGCTCAGCCATTTGTACAAGACGTTTTGTGATTTCCCCACCTACTGATCCGTTTGCACGTGCAGTTGTATCAGCACCAAGGTTTACACCAAATTCGCTAGCGATTTCATATTTCATTTGATCGATTGCTTGTTCAGCACCGTATACTAATAGTTCGTTGTTGTTGCTGCTTTTGTTGTTTGCCATGTTGTGTCACCTCCTTGTTTTTCTTAAGTTTCCTATTATAGAAGAAGGACATACATGGTAATTAATGGATGGATAAAAACTTATCCATTAATCATACTAAAGAGTAGAAACAAATTACGCTGTAAAAAGTGGAATTACATGTTTCATTTCCTTGTTATAAAATCTATACACTTGCCATGTGTAAGAGAAAGAATGACACCTCGTTTGTCATTCTTTTTTCTATTGGTACGTATGTTTTTAAGCTAATGAATTAAACTATTAGAGATCCAAGGGATCAATTTCGTTGTAAGTCCATAACTAAATTCTCCTTAAAGTAGAACAAAAGACTGTCTCTTTTAGAGACAGTCTTTTGTTCGATAAACAACGGAAAAGTTACCTGCCAAAGACAGGTAACTAAAGCCATAAAGCGTATTAAATTTATATGTGCGCTTTCAAATTAACGAGAAGTACCTGATTGGCCTGAGAAACCACCAGCTAATTGTTGTTGAGCTGTAGCTACAAGACGTTTTGTGATTTCCCCACCTACTGAACCGTTTGCACGTGCAGTCGCTTCAGCACCAAGGTTTACACCAAACTCACTCGCGATTTCATATTTCATTTGATCAATTGCTTGTTCAGCACCACGTACTAATAAATCATTGTTATTACCACTGTTGTTTGACATATTATTTCACCTCCCTTGTGTGTATGCTTTTATCATATGTATTACGCAAGGATAGATACAAGGAAAGTATTAACTGAATAAAAGGTGGTGCAACTGTGATAATAAAGAAAGTGATGGATCTATTTCTCTCCGCAAATAATCGAAATACCTCCTTCACTTCCTTGTTATTTAAATTATAATTGCCATGTGGGAAGAGGATTGCAATCGCTATTGCAATCCTTTTTTAAAAGGTATCTCGTCAATTAAGAAAAAAAAGAAGAGTACTTTTCTATTTAGAAGAGTATCACAACGTCAAAGGTAACATATGTGTGCCAACTCATTGTACCACCATGTTTATTGGTAATTTGATGTATATTATGAAATATATATAGAAGACTATTCTAGAAGTGAAGTTCATTCACCAGCTACCTTCTTAAATAGAAACCCCTACTGATCTTATCAGTAGGGGTTTCTACGTCTAAATTTACAAGATAATCAAAATAAACTCACTATATGCTAAATAGTGAGTTTATTTTCTTCTCACCTGTGAATGTTGAGCTCCTAGGAAAGAAGATTTTTTCGAGCTTTAATTAAAATGTATGACCATCTTATTTTTAAAAGAACTACTTTAATATACAGTTTTTGCTTCAAACAAAAATCCTATATTTTGTTATATAAGGTGAACTTCTTGCTGTTTCATTGTATAACCCTTTATTTCGTAGGCATACTAATCTAGAGGTCAATATATGATTTCAAAACAACTTCTAAATAAGCACTATTTACGGAGAAAACTACTGATTAGGCACCAGTAGTTTTCTATTTTTTATACATAACTTCTTACTAAATTGAACAAACTATCTAAGACGCTGTGAAGCTTCCGTTTGGTAATCCTCACTTTTCGAGTTGACAGCATGCTACTCAAAAAACCTCCTGATACAAAAGCAATCAGGAGGTTTTTCGTTATGAATAAAAGACCAATGTTAAGCCATACTATTTATTACAGATACAGTTTCTAAGAAAAGTCTACCTCTGACAAATCAGGTAGACTTTTTTAATACATAAGCTGTCTATAATATGAGCAAACTACTCAAGATGCCGTAAGGCATTCTTCCTTTGATAAGATATGTGTAACAGAAAAAACTACTGAATAGCATGGTCAGTAGTTTTTCTGTTTTAGCTAAATAAGTGCTGCACTATTTTCAATACATTAATTATTATAGATGATTAGTCCTATCTTCGTAATTTTCCGCAAAGTAGGGTCTATGCAAAAAAATGAGCAATTATTAACACCCTGAGAAAATAAAAACAGCCCTCGTAAATGAATTCAAGGGCCTCTTACTAATTTATTTAGATAATACTTGCTTATGGGTTAAATCATGATGTAAGGCTGTATTAGGAACCTCAGGATTAGGAATCTGTCCTTTTGCTACAGGTTCCTTAAGATATACATATTCTCCACTTCCGTCAGGTGCGCTTCCAGTAGCCCATGGTCCTGCTTCAGATTCAGTTCCTTCTGAAAGATTCCAAAATTCATATGCTTCGGGTTGGGATTCTTTTTCAGCTTCAGGAGGGAAGGATGCTGGAACAACTACCCCATTTTTCTCTTCTAGTTCTTTTATGGCCTCCATCCACTGATATTGATGATAACGATCACGTGCTAGCATCTTTCGGAAAGTGGCACGTACACCTTCATCTTTTGTCATGTGATAAAGCCTAGCTACTTGAAGTCTCCCTTGGCTTTCTGCATGTAAGTTGGAACGCATATCTGCTAATAAATTTCCACTAGCAACAATATATGATCCGTTCCAAGGCACCCCATTTGAATTAGTAGGTAAACCGCCAAGTCCACTGACTAATAAGTGTTGGGGATTGATTCCACCCATAATAGCTGCAGTGGCAGGATCTTTAGCAGCTTCTGCTTGGTCCTCTGGAGAAGCACCGTCCAATAATTGACTGATAAGTGAACAGAGCATTTCTACATGTCCAATTTCTTCTGTTCCAATGTCCATTAACATATCTTTATATTTTTCTTCTCCACGACAGTTAAACCCTTGAAAGAGATACTGCATCATCACCGTCATCTCTCCAAATTGTCCACCTAATACCTCTTGGATTTGACGGGCAAGCATAGGGTCAGGACGATCTACTTTTACTTCAAATTGTAATTCTTTTTGGTGACGAAACATATTAACTCCTCCTTTAGGTTCTTTATATTGTTTAGTTTTTTCTCTTTTTTCCAGTACCCTGTTCTCATATGAGTTAATCGTTTGGTATTCATTTCTTGTGGTTCTAGTAAGAAAATAGATAATAAAACCTATTAAAGCTACTAAAATCGTGAGAAAGATACTTGGGGGAAAATATGATGTATCTATCTTGAAGGGCAAGGTTTAGAAAAAGAAGACTACTGTATAGGATCAGTAGTCTTTCTTTATTTTCAAGCTATGTATCATGTACACCTCTAGCTAAACTAATGTACTTTTAAAGATACAGATTGAGAAGAGAATCAAAGCGATTCGTCGCAAGTTCAAGCTAAATAATACAAGGGCATTCCCTCCTGGGAAGAAAGCACCCCATATCAATTAAAACTAGGATAATATATCCTAGAGGCACTTTAGCCGTTAAGTAGGGGGACGATACAATTCGATGCTAGTCATTTAAAAAATTTATAAGTATTAAAAAAAAAGACATAATATAAAAAGCCTTATTTTAATAGAGGGAGGAAATATTAAAATGATTAGTATTAAAAAAGATACGAACACTTTTTATATAGGAGAGCAGGGGAAAAAAGATGCAGAAATACATTATGTTCCAACTGGAAAGGATAAAATTATAGTGGATCACACATTTGTTTCAGAAAGTCTGCGAGGTCAAGGAGTGGGAGAGGCATTAGTTAAAGAAATAGTCGAATTTGCCCGCGAAGAGGGAAAAAAGATTATCCCATCGTGTTCTTTTGTGAAAAATAAAATTGAGCATAATGAAGATTATCATGACGTTTTAGCAAGATGATTATGTCCCTATTAAGTCGACAGTAGTAGAAAGTCTTCTCCTTCAGCTTTCATGATAGTAGTTGGTAGGAAGATGAATAAGAATCCTGTATATATAATGTATTTCCGGTTTACGTAAAATGTATTTTCGGAACCCCTATTAAAAGTAATTTATACTCGAATCTTATACGGACGGATAATTACTAGTATTTTGAGCAAACTAGCTATATGTAGAATTCCTAAAGGAAATCCACCTCTGACAAATCAGGTGGGTTTTTCTTTTTGATACATATGTTATTGATAATTTGAGCAAACTACTGAAGATGTATAAAATCATCATGACTACTTCTAATTACGTCACGAAAAAGGCTATTGGTCCCTGATGAGCCAGTAGTTTTTTTCTGTTTTCAATAAGGATTACCAAAACGAAAACACCCTGACTATATTTTAAATAGTCAGGGTGTTTTCCCTCTACTTTTGAAGGTTTAGTCCCAAAAGAAGATTAGCTTTTCCGAGTTCTATAGTATATGAAAATCAGCAGTAGTTAAGAACCAGTATTTATAATACAAAATGAATTTGCGTAAACTATCTACGATGCTATAATGCATTAAATAAATACACCTCGTATAAAGCCAGTGAAAGAACCACTTTTTCAACTGGTTTTATATATTGGAACTGGTTATAAAAAGAATAAACGTACATATTCTTATAACAAGAAGTAAAATTAACTTCGGGGTTTTATAAATGAACTAAAAGAAAGTCTACTGGGGATCTCAGTAGACTTTCTTTTTTATTATGTATAGTTACTGACTATGTTAAGCAAACTACTCAAGAGAGGTATCACTTTTAATACCTTGATACGTTACTGAAAAAACTCCTGGTCAACAGCAGGAGTTTTTTCTCTTTTTAAGCTGTATACGATATGCATTGCTAGTTAACATAATGTCTCTTTCCGGTACACACCACCAAAAAGAACCCTTGGGAGACAAGGGTTTCAAAACAGCCACTTTTTACAGAGTATGCAGCTTTTTATACATCGTTGATATGACAGCTTTTCTTAGGATTATGAATGACCTAAAGATGAATAAAAAGTGCACCTTTTATTCATATGCTATAAGCCCCTGAAATAGTATGGTTATAAAAAAGCTACTCTTCCTTGCCAAAAGGACCGACAAACATCTTTTATTTTAAATTTATATTTCAAGTTATGAAAACTAATATCTGTTAATTTATATATATATCTTTTCCCTATCTGACTTCTATTTACCCATCATTAGATAGGGTCTTTTTTTATAATTGTAATTTGTGAGCCACGATTATTAATTAAAATCCATTGATATTTTTTGGTATAATTAGTTATTAAACTAAATAAACGGGAGTGTTACAAATAATTGGAAAGATTATTATTAGTGGATGATGAAGTAGGGCTATTAGAGATGATGGATACAGCTCTAAATCTCGAAGGTTTTCACTTAGTAGATAAAGCTACTACTTCTCATGAAGCTTTAAATTATGTTCGACAACATCAATATTCTGTAATTTTATTAGACGTTACTTTACCTGATATGGATGGATATTTATTGTGCGCCAGAATAAGAGAAGTAACAAATACACCTATAATGTTTCTTACAGCTAGAACCTCTGATTTAGATGTTCTCACCGGTTTAAATGTAGGTGGAGATGACTACATTACCAAGCCATTTAAACCACTAGAGGTAATCGCACGAATCAGAGCGAAAATTAGAAGGGAACAAAATTATAGAGAACCAGATAAATCTGAACGATTAGAGTATAAATATGGTTTTTTAACCCTTAATTTAGCTAGTGGGCAACTTTTTGTTAAAGGTTGTGAAGTGCCCTGTACTGCTAAAGAATTGAAATTATTAACTTTCTTTTTTAAGAATCCAAATTATATTATTAGTACACAAGATTTGTACGAGAAGATTTGGGGAAATGAGAGCTTAGGAGATACTAATACAGTAATGGTTTATATTAATCGGATTAGGAAAAAGATTGAACAAATGCCCAATAATCCCGAGTTATTAATCAATGTCAGAGGTTTAGGATATAAATTTATACCCCCTAAGGGTGAACGGGCTTGAAAATAAGAGTAAAGTTTATCCTTTTATTTCTAATTAATTTATTTTTACTTTTAAACCTTGTATACTTTGGATTTGCTTTAGTTAACTCATTTAGTTTGGATTTAATTGATTTTTTTATAGAGGATCATACATTAAACGAGAAGATTAGTAATTTTATTATTAAATATCATACATTGATAATACTGACCTTAGTAATCTTTAGCTATGGTTGGATATTGAGCAACCCTTTATTCCATATATTAGAGTGGATTAATTACCTATCTCAGGATAAATATGAAGAGCCAATGGGCAAGAATGGTTTATCCAGAAGTGTTTCTCCAAGGACAAAAAATGTAAAATATACATTTGTTCTATACAAAAACATTTTAAACCAGTTACAGTACTTAACTAATTCCCTAAAAGAAAGCAAAAGAAAAGACAAAGAGATTGAGAAGAAGAAAAGAGAGTGGGTAGCAGATATTGCCCATGATTTAAAAACTCCACTTTCTTATATAAAAGGTTATTCCTCTATGCTCTTATCTAGTGATAAGTGGACTGAAGAAGATCGAATTTTATTTTTAAAGAAAATAGAAGAAAAAACGGAATACATGGAGACTTTATTACAAGATTTAAATGATACATTTAAATTTGAGTATCAGAGTGAAGATATAGTTAAACAAGAACAGGATATAATAGCTTTTGTTAAAAAGATCGTTATTGAATTTGCTAATAATCCATCAGCTACAGATTATAAAATTGAGCTTTTTAATGAAATGGACGAAGAAGAGTTTTACTATTCGTTTAGTGCTCCTTTACTCCAACGTGTGTTAAATAATTTACTTGGAAACGCTATTGTACATAACCCTAAAGAAACGAATATTAGTGTTGTAATAAAGGTAGAATCAAATATTTTAATGGTTATTGTTAAAGACGATGGAGTAGGAATTCAAGAAGATATTAGAAACCATATATTTGATCGTTATTATAAAGGTAATTCTGTAGCTAAGAAAGGCTCAGGATTAGGCTTACATATTTCTAATCAGTTTATAGAGGCGCACGGAGGTAATATAAAACTTGAAAACAATGTAGAGACTGGAACTTCATTAAAAATATGTCTCCCACTTTGAATATATAAAGATTTAGGATGTAGATAGAAGATATAAGTTATATTAATTTTAAAAATCACTCGCAATAACTGCTTTAATCATTTTAGATCTTGCTAAGAATTAAGCGTTAGTATTGACTTATTGAAAGACCTTTTATTTTTCAATAGACAAGACCGTTCTAAATTTAGAACGGTCTTGTTTATTATGTTACCCCTTCTCTTATTTCCTGGATTTATTACAAAATAATTTAATTTTTAAGGTTATGTTAAGGTTGTTTTTCTTCTCTGTTTAACTCCACAATCTATAATACCCTTGGGGTGATTAAATTGAATAAAATTATTGAAACCACTAATTTGGTAAAAAAGTATAAGAAATCAAAGGTAGTAAATCAACTAAACTTATCTGTAGAACAAGGAGATATCTATGGTTTTTTAGGCCCTAACGGTGCTGGTAAGACAACAACCATTCGTATGCTATTAGGATTAATTAAGCCTACTTCAGGGGACGTTAGAATTTTCGGGAAGAATTTGTTGGAAAACAGAATTAGTATTTTAAGCGAAGTAGGATCTTTAGTTGAATACCCTTCATATTACGGGAACTTAACAGGTTATGAAAATTTAGAAGCAATCCATAAATTATTACGTATTAAAGATAAAAACCAGATTAACGAAGTACTTAATATTGTTGGATTAATGAAAGCAAAAGACAAACTAGTAAAAAACTATTCATTAGGGATGAAACAACGTTTAGGAATTGGACTTGCTTTGCTTAATTCTCCCAAACTATTAATCCTTGATGAGCCAACTAATGGACTAGACCCTGCAGGTATACAAGAAGTTCGAGAGTTAATTAAAGGGTTACCTTCCAGTTATGGAATTACAGTTATGATCTCTAGTCATTTACTAAGCGAAGTTGATCAAATGGCCAACAAAGTAGGCATTATAAATGAGGGAAACTTAATTTTTCAAGATCATATCCAAGAATTAAGACAGAAGAGTGCTTCCAAAATCAACATAAGGGTTAACGATCCAAATTTAGCTCAAACAATTTTGAATAAAGAGGGATGGAATGTATTCCTTAATGAGAACAAAGAAATAGTACTTAATGAAAATGAAGATAGTAAAATCGCATATATTGCCGATACGTTAATGCGTCAACAGTTAGCCATATATCGAATACAAGAAGAAAAACAATCTTTAGAAGATATTTTCCTCCAAATTACACACAAAGGTGGAAGAGTATCGTGAATAATGTTATACATTCAGAAAAAATGAAATTGAAGAGAACCTTTATCACACCGGTTACTTTAATTTATCCTCTTGGAATTGTTATGCTATCCTTTTTACTTATACTGATGCAAAAAAATAATTTTATGGAAAGAAACTATAATATGTGGGATGCAATGGTAGTGATGACTCAATTTGTTATTATGTTTTTAATTCCTCTTGCTATCACAATTATAAGTTCGAATTTGATTAATGTAGAACACCAAACAAATTCATGGAAATTTTTATTTACTCTTCCAGTAGGTAAATCTCAATTTTATTTTAGTAAGCTTTTTTATTTATTAAAATTATGTTTTTTTTCAGCATTAATCATCTTTATAGGTTTTATTCTAATTGGGAAAACTTTAGGTTTTAGTGGAGGAGTGCCTTATTTACTTTTGTTAAAAGCTGCTTTTTTGCCCTATCTAGGATCTTTTCCTATCATTACTCTTCAATTATGGATGTCAATACAATTTAAAAATCAAGCATTTCCAATTGGTATTGGTATTTTAGGAGCAATTTCTACGTTTTTTTTACAAATGAATGACAGTACGTCATATCTATTCTGGGCTTATCCGGCTATAATGACGCCAGTTAAGTTATCGATTACAAATGGTTCTTTAGGGGACATTGTAACCAATGATGGGTTGGTACTATATACAACATTGAGTATTATTTTTGGCCTGTTATTTTTGCTCATAGGATTAAGTAAGTTCAATAAACAACAAGTAGACTAGGAGGGACTACCTTATGTTTCGTGATTACCTTATGTTTGAATGGTTTAAATTAAAAAGACAAAAAATATGGATATTATTAATGGTAGTTCCTTTTATCAGCGTAATCCTGGGATTGGCGAGTTTTTTAGGGAACTATGATGTATTAATGGATGAAAAAGGGGATAATGGCTGGCTAGAATCTTGGACACAAATCACTTTATTTTATGGTATGTTACTTCTGCCTATCTCTTCGGGTATTTATGCAGCCATGGTTTGTAGAACTGATCATCTAAATGGTGGGTGGAAATTACAATTTTCTTTACCTATCTCTAAAGGCACTATTTATTTATCTAAACTAACTATAATATTATTACTAATACTTTTAATGCAACTGTTCTTAGTTTTATTTTACCTTATTGGAGGCACTATAATTCATATTGATAATCCTATTCCTGTCACTTTTATTCTATCCGCAATTCTTCTAAGCTGGCTAGGGACTTTTTCTTTATCTGCAATTCAATTGTGGTTATCATTTAAAATTAAAAGCTTTGGGATACCATTAGGTATTAATATCTTCTTATCATTCTTAGTTTTTGCAGCGTATACATCTAAGTGGGGTATGCTTTATCCCTGGGCTCAACCGTCATTTGCTATTTCCACACCAGATGAGAGTCCAATTCAATCGTATCCTATATTTACAGGTGTAGTATTTATAACTTTCTTGATTTTTGTAACCATAACATCTTTTCGCTTTAAAAGAGCAGATGTAGAAAATTAATCTTACTCATAGAAGGGAAAGAAAAATAAAAGTGAAACCTACAGAAAAAAATGAAGGTTATCAAAAGAAATTGAAAATAATGACAAGAAGCGCTGCAGTATTCTTTTTTCTGCTAGCAGTATATTATTTAACATGGAGTTTTGTAAGAGAAGAAAGTTTCTCAAGCGTGATAATATATCCTATTGCTATTTCATTAGTTATTATTGCAATTGAAAAACTTATATTTGAGAAAAAGTCTTTTATTATTTATTTAATTGCCTCAGTTCTTTTATTTGGAGCAGGCATTACATTTATATAAATACAATATAGTCAGCTGATAATTGCCTTATAAGGAGAGCCCGCGTCATTTTGATGCAGGCTCTTTTTATTCTCTATATTAATTTACAGGTTAGTGTAACAAAAATGGTCATTTTTATTACAATTGCATTGTCATTAATTAACGGTGTTATGGAGCATTGTTTAATAATAGAAAGATAGACCCTTTTCGTAGGGGGAGTGCAATAGGCAAAACTTGAATTATAAAAAATAAGATTTGGTAATTATCCCTATAAGTGAAGAGTGTTCAAAAAAGTATACGTTTACGGACTTTTCTTTTACATAAGAAATCTATCATTTTCATCGTTCGTTTAAGTTCGAAAATAAATTACGAACGTATTCTAAAACACACAAACTTTTACGAACGTCTTTGGTAGAAAAAGACGATAAAAAAATAAAATTAGTGTAAAAATAGAAATAGAAGAAACTAGTCAAAAATAAGCCTTTGCTCAAGAGAGCAAAGGCTTATTTAATTACTACTATTAATAGTAACGTAGTAAAAATAGAAGGGAATTCCTTGACGCAAACTAGATAAAAAATCTCTAATTCTCATCACGATTATTCTCTGCTTATTCATGATTAAACTTTTTATTAGCAATCCAATAATTTGTTATAAAGAGTGTCAATAAAATCCAAACGCATGTCAGTAGTAAGTTACCTACTGCATTTGAATTTACTAATCCCGTAATTAGTGTTTCCATTGCATGCTTACTCATACTGGCTGGATTTAATTGATCCACTATTGGGTTCAAACCAACGATTATCCTGCAGCCTATAAGGAAAACAATTGAAATTAATGCGATAATACCTTGACTGTGAAAGATAGCACTTGTCATTGTCGTGAAAGATACGATAAAAAGAATCCATACGAGATAAAATATTAATCCAGTAATCATTTGTGAAAATGGAACTGCAGTAAAAAGATAATTTACATATAGGTAAGAAGTAAAGTATCCAATTGTTACACTAAAAGCTGCCATTAAGTAATTTGATACCATTTTTCCTCCTATATATGAAGGTACAGTAACAGGGCGTGTTAAAATAAAGGCCAGCATACCATTGGCTTTATCTGTTTGAATGATACCCATCATAGAAATTGCAAGAACCATAAGACCAAGCTGATCAAACTGAGATCCTAAAGTACTTGCCAATACTTGGCCTCCTTTTTGTGCTGTCATACTTGGATCAATAGTAATTCCCTGACTACCGCCTAATGCTTTTAGAATGGCTGGCAAGTAATGAGTTAATATTGGCTGCGTTGCCCCTAAAAATATAAAAACAATCGGTAGCCAAATCACCTTAAAATCACGTAGCATTTGAACATATTCTTTTTTTATCAGTACAATCAAATTCTTCATTTCTGCACCACCAATTTTAAGAAGATTTCTTCTAAAGTATCGTTATTCATTTCAAATTTAACGATGTCCACTTTATGTTCGAGTGCATTTTGTAGCAATGAAGCTTTATTTTCTTCGATACTTTCAACCTTTACTTTGACTTTAAGCCCAACAACTTCTATGTCCTTCACGTAAGGCAATTTCTTTATAGTGTCCACCCACTTTCGATCCTTCGCTGTAATTTCCACTATTAACTTATTTTCGCTATTGCGATTTAAAAGGTCGGTAATTTTTGTATCTTCTATTTTTGTTCCATCTTTCATAATGACAAATCGTTCACAAATTTCTTCAGCATCGCTTAATATGTGTGTTGATAATAAAATGGTTGTATCTTTTTTTATTTCTTCAATCAGGTTTAAAACTTCTCTTCGACCGAGTGGATCTAATGCTGATACCGGTTCATCCATGACAATAAGAGAAGGTTTATGTAGTAAGGCTTGTGCTATACCGAGTCGTTGTTTCATTCCTCCAGAAAATGTACCAACCTTTGAATTTTCTTCGCCCTTTAGCCCAACTTTTGTCAGAATCTCCGGTATTGAGGTTGTTAATACTTCTTTTTTCAATCCCGAAAGTTGCCCCATAAACGTAAGAGTTTCTCTTGCTGTCATCCAATGAAAAAAATTAGGGTACTGTGGTAGGTAACCAATTTCTCTTTTCATTTTAGATATTTTTTTCCCATTCAATAAAACTTCACCAGAATTTGGATCAATGATATCTGAAATCACTTTTATTAATGTGGATTTGCCTGCTCCATTTGGCCCAATTAACCCGACACATTCCCCCGATTTCAGTTCCATCGAGAAATTATTGACAGCAATTTTCTCTTTAAATAATTTTGTTACATTTATAATCTCTAATTTCAAGAGTTCTCACCATCCTTTCTCCCTATAACAAAGTAAAGAATAGGTCCAAGTGTATTAACGAAAAGAATAATTAGGGCCCATATAAGGACATTTTCTCTTATCTTTCTATTTCGGTATAAATCAATTAGTGCAATTAAAACTAAAAGCGCCCCCACTGCAATAACTGGCAATATAACGGGCAGAAAAGTCATAAAATCAAGGTCTTTAAGGTCGTTTAATCCATAATGTAGTTGCATTTTCAACATTCCTTCCTAATCTCATTATCATTATTAATAATGATAAATTAAATGTGGATTCGTTGCAATCATTATTCTCATTATTTATAATAAGAATTAAATTTGATAAATAATTAGGTGATTGGATGAGTACTAAAGTTGAAATATTAATGCATCCGGTAAGAATAAAAATTTGCCAAGCATTAATGAGAAATAGAGAAAATGGGTTAACACCATTAGAGATGGTAAAGATTCTCAAAGATGTACCCCAAGCAACTCTATATAGGCATCTTCAAATTATGTTTGATTCTGGTATTGTTTGTGTGATTAAAGAAAAAAAAGTAAAATCTGTTTCTGAAAAATATTACGCTATAAATGAAGAAGAGGCAAAAATTGACGGAAGTGAGTGGAGAGAACTATCTAGCAAGGAAAAGTTAGACTACATTTCGTATTATCAATTATCACTTATGACACAGTATCAAAGTTACCTTAAGAAATTAGGCGAACAAAACAGCCAAGAGGATGGTGCTACTTTTTCTGTAGTGGAATTACAGATAGATGAGGAACATTTTACACAATTTCAAAACGAATTAAACGAATTAATGACTAAATACTACCATAACCAGAGTAAGGGAAACGAAAAAGAAGCACCAGTTCGCACCATCGCTATTACAATTATTCCAGAAACTTAAACTAAGTGAATGTTTAGGGGGATTTGGTGATTAGAATACTAGACAAGAATCCATTATTTACTCGACAGTCAATTAATTGATTATGGTAGCTTCAAAACTTATAAAAGTATAGGTCGATGATTCCTTAGCGTGGGGAGAATCGGCCTTCTTTTTGTCCAATTTTGCTAGGCTTATGTTTTTCGCTTTTGTTAGCAGGGACCCTTACAAGAAGTCGTAAACAAACAACTAGAAGTCCTTTAACCTGTTTTAGCAAAAGATTAAATGGAACAAATCAATTTTACATTGTTTGAAGCCTTACATACAAATAAGCAAGTATATCTTACATATTATAAGAACGGGCAACGTATAACCGAAACAGGATTCATACAATTTGTTGATTCCCTGGGGAATTTGTTTGTTTTTATCGATGAAGTATTTGAATTAAAAAACAAAATGAAGTTAAGTGAACTAATTGATGTTCGTTTCACATAAAATAATTTCACCTTCAATTTTTGTGGTAATCTAATAAAAGTCAATTAGAAAAGAGTGATCAACATGGAGGAGAAACCGCAGTAAGAAACAGATCTTGATAAAGTGTATGAATGCGCTGAATATCCAGATAAGGTTTAAATAGAATAAACTAATAAGAGGATATTATGTTCAATATACGAGCATATATCCTCTTTTCTTATAAGTATTAGATTCGTTATTTAGATACTATACATATAGTTTAATATGTATAGATTATAAAGAATCTTAAGTTTGTTGCAAATGGGAGCGTGATGAGGTCTTCAGATTGGGCATTAACATGATTAAGGGGGTGAGTGGTATGAGTTTTGTAACTTTGTAATAAGTGATATTAAGCAATCGGACCAGTTTATGCATAATCGGAAACATTACTTTGGGTAAAATGAAAACATCAAAAAAATTGGAGGATTCATATATGACAGTTGAAGGTAAGGATGATATTGACGGGCTTAAGGAAATCGGCAGAATCGTTGCTTTAACAATAAGTGAAATGAAAAATCAGACACGTGCCGGAATGACGACCAAAGAATTGGATGAAATCGGGGGACGTTTTTTAAGAAGATATGGTGCGGTCTCTGCACCAAAGATAACCTATAATTTTCCCGGTAACACATGTATTAGCATTAACCATGAAGTTGCTCACGGAATACCGGGGAATCGGAAGATTCAAGAAGGTGACCTAATAAATATTGATGTCTCTGCTGAGTTAAATGGTTACTTTGCCGATGCAGGTCATTCCTTTCAGATTCCTTTATATAACCCTTCTGTAACACGTCTCTGTCAATACACACACAATACCATGATGAAAGTTATTTCTTCACTTAAACATGGGGTGAGATTGAATGAAATCGGAAGAATTATTCAAAATGAAGCCCAAAAAGGTGGTTACAAGGTAATTACGGATCTTTGCAGTCACGGTATTGGAAGGTCTTTACATGAGGCCCCTGAAGATATTTTACCTATCTATGACAAGGGTGATAAACGGGTATTGAAAGAAGGTATGGTTATTACTATTGAGCCTTTTTTATCAACTGGAGCAGAGTATACAGTTGTAAGTTCGGATGGGTGGACTTTATGTGTGCCCGATAATAGTCATTGTGCACAATATGAGCACACAATAATTATTACAAGGGATCAACCAATAATTACAACGATAGCTTAGATATTGTTTTCAGATGTTAGGCCAATAGGTGTTTAAGGAAGTTCATCAACCGGGCGTGTTTGTTGAGCAAAGATTAAAAGGTTAATACCTATTATTCATGTGCAATATGTATCAACTTTCATTTTCTATGTTTTTTTCGATTTGGGTCTTGATAATAAGGTCAGTGGCAGATGCGACAACTGCAATTCATCTTACTTCAAAAGTTCTGTAAAAGGTGGTATTTTCTTACGCGAATGTCGGGAATGAGGCATGAAGAAAAGTATCTAAATATAGAGGATTATATAGTAAAAGGAGAAGGGTTTTTACTCTTCTCCTTTTTATGGAGATGTAGTTGTGTTTACTCATTTTTAGAATCTAAAATATATACCTTACTACACTGCCGATGCCTTTTATTACAATCTACTTTAGAAGTTAAGGCAGCCTTTGATTGCTCTTCTATTACCCTCTAATGATCACCTACTACTGCCTGTTCTGTCATCGTGAGAGTACGAAGTTTCCGAGGAATAAAAGCTCTTATCTCTTCTTCTTTATATCCGATTTGCATTATTTTACGATCTTGTATGATAATAGGGCGTTTAAGTATAAAAGGATGGTTCTTTATCAAATCATACAGACCCTGTAACGACAGTGCATCAATCTCTATATTTAACTTTTGAGGGATCTTTGACCTTGTAGAAATAATTTCATCTGTACCCTTTTCTGTCATACTAAGAATATTTTTAATCTCATCTTCTGTAATAGGTTCATACGATAGATTTCTCTCAATATAATCAATTTGATGTTCCTCAAGCCAAGCCTTTGCTTTTCGGCAAGAAACGCAGCTGGTTGTCGTATATAGATTAATCATTTTTTACACCTCGTCTATATGTATTTTTTCTATCTTTAATTAATCAATGTAAATAAAAGTATATAGATTTCTAATAAGTAAAAGCCACTTGTATACTACAAGTGGCTTTTTGCTACGTTGAACACATTAGATAATTCACGTATTATTTCCATCACTATTATAACATAGTTTGTGCATCTGTTTAATAAATTTTCGGTCTTAATATGACTAAAAATTTGAGATATATGATTAAGAACGATACTAATCTTCTATATTTTATAACAAGGAAATGAAACATATAATTCCACTTTTTACAGCGCAGCAAGTGTTTTAAAGAAGGAGATTAAAATGATGTAAAATTGGAGGATAATCAAGCTTTATCTTTAATAGTGAGGTGTTTAAAAATAAAGGCCAAGTTTATCTTACATGACTACTTACTCCTCACGTACTGCAGTATGTCAAACAGAGGAATGAAAAAGTAGCGACCATTCGCCAGTCTGCCAGTGCAATACATAGGATTACAGGAAGTCATAAACAATCAAGCAGAAGTACCTCAACCTCTTTTAACAGAAGAGCAAATGGAACAAATTAATTTCATATTGATTGAAGCATTACATACAAATAAACAAGTTTATCTTACATACTACAAAAAGGGACAATGTATTACAGAAAAGGGACTCATCCAATTTGTTGATTCCCTGGGGAATTTGTTTATTTTTATCGATGAGGTATTTGAATTAAAGAACAAAATGAGGTTAAGTGAACTAATTGATATTCGCTTTACATAAAATAATGTCACCTTCACTTTTTGTGGTAATCTAATAAAAGTCAATTAGAAAAGAGTGGTCAACATGGAAGAGAACCAGCAGCCAGAAATAGATCTTGATAAAATGTATGACTATGCTGAATTTCCGGATAAGGTTAGTGGAAGATGCGACAACTGCAACTCATCTTACTTCAAAAGTTCGGTAAAAGATGGCGTTTTCTTGCGTGAATGCCGCGAACGTGGCATGAAGAAAAGCATTTAATTGGTATTGATCGAAAGGGTTGGGGAAATGAGAGATATTTGGGATGATGGATACAGTCAATCAAAAAAATTAACAGAAGAAATGGTCAACGATGCAGAAAAGAAGTTGGGTGTGAAGTTACCAAAATCCTATATTGAGTTATGTAAAATGCAGAATGGAGGCTCTTTAAAATATTGTGACTACCCTACCTCTGTTCCAACAAATTGGGCAAACGATCATGTAAATGTTCCCGAAATTTATGGAATAGGGAAAGAAGGCATTTTATCCAGTGATTACTATATAGAAGAATGGGACTTACCTAAAGATATTGTTCTACTATGTGGAGAAGGACATTGGTGGGTTGCATTGGATTATCGGAATACAAAAGATAATCCTCCTATAATTTATATGGATCTAGAATGGGGAGCAGACACATTTATTTTTGAATTAGCTCCTGATTTCGAAACCTTCGTAAACGGCTTATTTATTTATGAAGATGAAGAATGACTACTTTTATACAATACAAAGGAACTGACATTCAATTGTCAGTTCTTTTTTTTATTATTACGTTCAACTTTAGTCCTTGGGACATCTTTAGATCTCTCGTCCATTTCATGAAAAATATAAGCGACTAGGCCAATCCCTAACATATAAAAACCCATTACTTCTTACATAATCAGCTACCCCTTACCTACTTCGGTAAGGGGTCTTTGTTATTTTTTGATTGGACAGGCAAGCTTACTGCAGTAGCTACATAGTATCTAAAGAATCTTAACTTCATTATCTAATTAGTAGCTCGTTCAGTATCGCTACCGCGTTAACACAAGCTGTATACGCCTATTGAAGCCCTTCATGGATTCTGTAAGGGAGCTGAGCCGAAGAGGCGAAGGGGGCGACCGGATGTGTTGAAATGAAATAACTGAGACATGAAAAGCGAAAAAATAAAAAGAATGAAAGTAGGTACCAACATGAGAAAAACACAATGGTTTGATTTTCGAAACTTCATTCATAAACCTTCTTTAATCTCTTCAATAAAACCTCGTCCTTTTAAAGCTTATTCGTTTGTTCCTTTTAGTCCATTTGCTATGCTTGACCCCACTATTTTGACTCTAGGAGGCATTGTCTTAGGAATTGCTATAATCGAAAGAATATTAGAGCGATGGGGTGTCATTGATCTCGTTGATCAGTTCTCAAAAGTAATGCGCTTTATCTTGCCTGTCACCTTTTATGGGGCTCTATTTTACTTCTTTGCGACATTTATGTTTTAGGGAGGGTTCTAGATGTTTGAGAAACTAAAATTGCGTGGAAAGCTTATTAAAGCGTTTCGTACAGCAGAGATTTATCGGGTTATAAAGCGTGGGGATCGTACCTCCTATCAATTTCCGAAGATCCATCGGATCGATCATGAGCACACCTACACTCGGTATGCTTTTTCATTACTGAATGGCATTGATCCTGAACTTTTAAATAAAAAAAGATGGGCCTTACGACAAGTATTAGGCAGCAATATTGAAGTGAATGGCGGCTTAAAAAACTTTAGTATTACCGTTCATCACAAAGACTTACCTACCATGCTTAAATATGATTATGAAACAATCCATCCTCACATTGAGAAGATGGAGCTGCCTGTCTGTATTGGTCAAGAAATCTATGGAAACTTCATTTCGTGGGACTTTGCGGATCTGGAAACCTTGCTTATATCTGGTGAAATTGGAGCAGGAAAAAGCAGTCTCATGCGTGTGATCCTCACAACATGGGTGAAATATGCCTCTCCTGAAGACTTGCGCTTAGTGTTGGTGGATCTTAAACGAGCAGATTTGGGGCTGTTTCATGGGATTGAGCATGTGGATGCGCTTTGCTTTGAGGCAAAGGACATGAGAAAACCTTTTGCCTTATTACGAGCTGAAATGTATCGACGAGGCGATTTATTGTTAGAGCATGGGGTTACTCATATCAGCAGGCTACCTTTTAAGCTGCCTCGTATCGTTGTGGTAATTGATGAAATGTCCATCGTGAAGAGAGAAACAGATCTTGTAGAGATGATTCAACAGTTTGCGAGTCAAGGTCGTGCGTTAGGTGTTCATACGATTATTGCGATGCAGCGCCCGGATGCGGATTTATTAAACTCCGCATTAAAAGCAAACTTAAGAGTTCGGATCTCTGGAAGGCAAGCCGATGCTACGAATGCAAAGGTGGCAGGTGTACTTGGGGCAGAAGAAATCGATGCCGCAGCCAGGGGGCGCATGAAAATTAAAATTGATGAGGTCAAAGAGTTTCAAGCCTATTTCTTAGATGAAGAAGCTTGTAAGGAAATACTTTTGCCTTATAAAACGCTCGTGAAAGATCCTGAACCAGAACTAGAAGTGGTATCGCAGTCCATCTTTGGGTTATTAGAGAAGGAGGAGCAGCGATGAGTTTCCGGTTATCTCAGCGTGATAAAGACATCATAGCGTTTATTAATCAATTTAGAGCCGTGGATCGAGACTCTTTAGTTGACCTATTCTTTAAACAGCTTAAATCGCCTATAAATGCATGCAATAGTGTGATGGTACGTTTATATAGATTAGAACTAATTGAACGTACACAGCAGTATTCTCCGACGGTCTACTTACCTGTAGATGCGAAGATCAAAAAGAACTCTCAAAAAATACTACATTTCCTTTCTATTTTAGATATTTATAAGCAGATGTGTACGTATAGCAAACCTAAACAGGTCATTGTCGAAGATAAGCCCACCGGACAAAAAGGAGGGATTGAACCGGATCTGTTTTGTATTTTTAAAGGATCTCCTTTTTGGACTGAAATACAACGCAATCAGTATTCAGAACAGAAAATGCAAGCGAAGATCAATCTCTATGAGGAGTTTTTCTTTTCAGATGAGTGGAAAGCATTACATTGGCAACCAGAAGAACGGTCACCTATCTTCCCTTCTGTCATTTTGATTACACCTGTTCGGTATGCTGTTAATTCTGACCACATCCGCATTATACAAGTATCCAGTATTCATGAACTTATGGAGAAATACAAGAGTTCAGCAAACTCTCAAAAAGAAGCAAGAACAAAAACAGCTCATTCTTCTGGTGGGATTAGAATTAACTTAACATAAGCTATTCTAGGGTATGTAAAATTTCTAATTCAGTTATTATTAAAGATACGGTAAAATATTACAAAAGATAGGTTTTACGGAGGATACTTATTTTGTTAATCGTAATTAGAAATTCTTTAATAATAGCTGTTTGTCTTTATTTAGCAAGTGTTTTTCTCCCTGAAGTAATGAATGTAAATGAGACCGTTGCAAAATATTTATTTGTAATACTAGTTGGCATTTGGGGTATTAAATCAAAAAATAAATGGTGGATTAATCTTATTTCTTTTCTTTTGGCTCTTATTATTCTAATTTTTTCTTTGGATTTCTTACCCGAAAACATGCTGTAAAAGATAAAAGTAAAAAGCTATCTCGTAGAATGATGAAATAGCTTTTTATTAGGACTGCTAATTATAAAGTACCAAAATATAACCGCAAGTAGACAATAGCATATTTTTGCCACAATGGCTATTTTTAGAGGAATCGACATATGTATAAAAGACTGTATATCCGATTAAAGGTACCCACGAGAGAACCCTTTTCCTGTAAGGGTTCTTTTGCTTTCTTGCTTCCTTGAAGAGTGTTTATGTAAACTGGATTTGCATATGATATTCATTCTGAACTAAGCTATAATTCTAGATAGCAAGGGGTGATTATAAATGAAATTTAAATATTTCCGTAATTTAAACAAGAATGAGAGATACTCGACTACTAAAAGACAACTTAAATCAGTCTTTTCCAACATAGAAATGGATGTTTTATTTGGTTTGGTAAGAAAATTTGAATTTGATAGTAGGTGTCCTAATAAGCCAAATATCGTTGGTAATGTAGTGGCTTCAATATCTTATTCCAGGGATAGAACTGTTGATTTTTCGCTTTATCCTCTTTTAATTGCAGATTACTCAAACAGTGCTTCTGACGATTTTAATAACCAAATACTATTAACTATTAAACAATGGCTTGAAGATCAAATTAACAAACCAGATACTGCCCTCTTGGGTTATGAAGAACTTGTTATTGAGTGGAGTGGAAAAGAACATTTACTTCATAAAGTAAAGTTCTTATAAGATTATTTCTAAAAACAGCAACCTCAAGGAAAAAGCCCAATTTTGTTTTTACCTTACTACCTAGAATACGTTTTATGGTGCGACAAGAAGTCGCTTTCTTACAGTGTAGCTAACGCTACTCATCTAGACGCAGAGATGATCTCCATCCGAAACGGCCTTCTTGGTAACGAGTCTGTCGGTTGCATGAGGAAATGTGGAAACAGAGGACAAATGCATGGTCCAGAATACTGCTAGGAGAAGATAGGTATGGTAAACGCAAGTGAAGGTTTGTAAGCTTCGTCAGTGTTAGCTCAAGATAATGCATAAGTCTCGCTTGGGTCTTGGTAAGAGGAACAGTAGAATCATAAAGCTACTCTGATGCGTCCCGCATCTTGCCCGGAGTAAAGAACCTACCTACCCCCATCGAATCTGAAGAAAGTGGAACTTGGTAAACCCTATGTCATCTGCACAAGCAGTAGAATGACTGTAAAGTCAAACGATGTGGCAGAGGGTATGGGATATGAGAAAAAGCGAAAGCCGTTACCCTGAAAAGGGACAGGAAAGCAGTAACACTGTATAACTGGACGGATACTGTTGTCCCTATAGACAATAACAGGCTCGGAAGAGCGCCCACTTCTCATTGGTCTTCAACACGAAAATAAATTTGTGGCTATCTTCTAACGAAAAGGAGCGTGCTGTTATGAATACCTCGCTACGAGCGTCGGCGCACGTCTCGCATAAAGGTTGGTCCTCTATTGACTGGAATACTATACAAAGATATGTAACGAAGTTACGACAAAGAATTTATCGTGCCGAACAACAAAATAAACAAAGAAAAGTAAGGGAACTTCAACGTTTACTCCTCCGGAGTAAAGCAAATCTACTACTCTCTATTCGCAGAGTAACACAACAAAATAACGGGAGACGAACACCTGGTGTAGATGGCTATACGGCCTCAAAACCAAGCGAACGTATCAAGCTTTATCAACAATTAGTTAAATGCAATGTCTTTCGACATCGTCCAAAGCCAGCAAAACGAACGTTTATTCCGAAGAAAAACGGAAAGCTAAGGCCTTTGGGCATCCCCACAATGCGAGATCGAGTTTATCAAAGCGTAGTAAAGAACGCACTCGAACCGCAATGGGAGGCCAAATTCGAACCTACTTCCTACGGTTTTCGTCCTAAACGAAGCACGCATGATGCAATAAGTAATCTGTTTAAGAAGCTTAACACCAATAGTAAAAAAAAGTGGGTGTTCGAAGGAGATTTCTTAGGATGTTTCGACCATCTTAATCATAAGTGGATAGTGGAACAGACACCTATGTTTCCGGGAAACACTCTCATTAAAAGGTGGCTTAAAATGGGATACATAGAGCAGGATATGCTTCGTACGACAACAGAAGGAACCCCTCAAGGGGGGATCTTGTCTCCCCTTCTAGCTAATATCGCTTTATGCGGTATGGAAGAAGAGATTGGTATTGTTTATAAAAAGACATACAAACCAAACGGAGGATATAAAATTGATCCAAAATGTAAAATAGGACGTGTTCTCTACGCAGATGACTTCGTCATCGTAACGGAAACGAAGGAAAATGCGGAAAGCATGTATCGGAACCTCGCTCCTTACTTACAAAAACGAGGAATTACACTTAGTATGGATAAAACTAGGGTTACACATATTGAGGACGGGTTTGATTTTCTTGGCTTCTCGCTGCGTCAATATAATACGGGACAAGGAAAGAAGTTATTTATCAAACCTAGCAGAGACAGCATTAAAAAGGCTAAAAACAAGATAAAGGATACGTTCTCTATGATGAGAGGACGACCAGTAAAAGAAATAATACGTGTTTTAAACCCGATTATTCGTGGCTACGGACAGTATTGGAAACATGTCGTATCCAAAAAGACTTACAGCTACATGGACAATTATATTTTCCTAAAAGTGAGAAAGCATTTGAAACAATTGCATCCAAAGAAGTCGAGAAAATGGATTAGCCAGCGTTATTTTAAGAAGCCCCACCACGGTGGAAATAATAAATGGATTCTCACATGTCCAGTTACTAACATTCAATTGTTAAAGATGTCCTGGATTAAGATAGAACGGCATGTCATGGTAGCCTATAAAAACAGCCCAGATGATCCAAGTCTAAGAGAGTATTGGGAAAAAAGAGACCGTAAGGTCTTTAATAGCGAAAATACTTTAGATAGGATGAAACTCGCAAGAAAACAAGGATATCGTTGTGCGTTGTGCAAGCAGACTCTACAAAATGGAGAGAAAGTTACAGTGCGAAACCTAGAGGTTTCTACAGGTAATTTTGCTAAATTAGTACATGTACCCTGTATTAAATAAGTTGTTTGGATAAAAAGAAGGCTTGAGCCGTATGACGGGAAATCTGTCACGTGCGGTTCTTAGGGGGGCGGGCGCTCGTGAGAGTGCCTGCCTACCCGACGTAACTAGAAGTGAAAATATATGTTTATATAGCCAGTTTAGATTCTGTTTATTTTGGATAAGAATAGAGATGTCACCTTCCGAGGGTTGACTAGTGACAGGCAGGCACGGATCAATGACCTTCTATTTGTTGATATAGAGGGTCATTACTTTTAAAAGTAGATGTAATAAGTAAAGGCACAATAGTTGTGCCTTGTTATATGTCAAAAAAATCTTTTGATTGTTTACTACTATCTATGCTCTTTACAGTGTCCATCACTTTTCTTAAAATAGCTGCACTAGGTATGTAGTTTTTGTCGTTACAAATTGTCCATATTGTTCTTCTAGAAACACTACTTTTCATTGCAAAATCAGTTTGCTGTATACCGTTTTTATCTAACCATTTTCCGAATTTTGAGCGTTTGGGATTTTTCCACCAGAACATTATGAAAACCTCCTTGATGTTAACATCATTTCCAGTATGAAAAAATATATACATAGATTTGCTCAAATTTGCTCATGAAATACAAGCTATAGTGCATATACTTAATTAAGCAAATACAGCTACGGTATTTAAATGAATCTATCATAAATAAGAATACTGTCGAGATTTTTGTCATAATCATATAGCATGAATATAGTTAAGACCGCCTTATAAACTAATACATAATGGGCGGTCTTTGTTGTAGATATTCGTATTCAATTAGAAAAGATTCTAATTTCTAAAATAGAAGAAGAACCCTTGTTTACTTCATGGCTTGAAATCTTATATATAGCATCTTATTTTTTATTTCCATCCTGTGAACATCACTATAACAGGGTTTGAACGCTCATTCTCTCCACGAACGCTATATGTTATTTCAGTGTTCGATCCTTCTTCAACCTTTCTTATTACTAGGTTTTTAGCGTTCTTAGCACTGCATTTAAAGTAATGAAAGATTTTTATTTTAGATGCGTATCAATTTCTTATTTTCGATTAAAGAGGCGGCTCCAAAGGCTAGAGGGAGGTTCTTCTTTTGCCGCAGCAATTTCCAAGCGACGTTGTTCCATACTTTCGTTCATTTGATTTATTAATTTGTGATCTCGTTGTTCTATAAGGTTTTCCATTTTTTTATAGACTGCTTCTGCTGTTTGCGCTGAAACTTCAGCTGCAACTTTTGCTGAAGTTTCTTCGATAATCCCACGAGTATATTGTTCTAATTCTTCTCTAGTGAACGTAACTGTAACAGAATTCGAACGCTCTTTTTCCTCACGAACACTATGTGTTATTTCAGTGTTCAAGCCTTCTTCAACCCTTTTCATTACTAGCTTTGCAGTGTTCTCGACACTGTGTGTACGATCCACTAGTACTTTAAATTCTGCTATAACGTTAATATCACGTTCGTAATAGATTCGTTGACCGTTCGGGCCTTTATTATTACGTTCGAATTTATAACCGTTTTCTTCTAATTCAATTGCCCATTTACGTAACGTATTTGGGTTTAATTTCAATTTTTCGCATACCTGTTTAGCAAAATAGCCTAATTGTTCGCTCAACAGTCTCCACTTCCTTTCTATGTTATTTATTCGTTCTTTAAATAACATTATCCTGTTCGTATAACGTTCATAATATAGTATAAATACGTTATAATAATGACTTTAGTTCAATTGAAGTTGAACTAAAGGTCATAAATTTTTAAGTTTACTAAGTTAAAAACCAAACTAGTTGAACTCAAGATAAACTTATTATCTTCTCTTTTTAAAAGCGAATTGTTTAATTAATTCAATAAAATCCCTCTGTATAGAATAACATACAGAGGGATTTTAAGATTATTATATATTAGAAGTTTAATACTTTTTATTATAATGTCTGCTTGATCTTTTTCCATTCTTTAAACTCACATTTAGGAGACCAATTCCTTTTATTCAAAGCTTTCAATAGGTGGTATGAGTGATACTCCTTAGATTGTGAAATACGAAACTCTATAAATTTAACTCTCCACTTTCTTGGTATGTTTAAGCAAAAAAAGTACCTATCCATAATTTTTTCTAATAATACTTTTTCTTCTGTAAGCATTCTAAAATACTCTTTAATACTTGATTTGTTATTATAATTAATACGGTATTTACTGTCTAAGTGGGGGGATTTATAAGTAGATATGCGAAAATCTTTGTATGCAATTTGATCACGTTCTACTTTATTATCACCGTATTTGAGTTCTAAGTTGCAAGTGTTTAAAAGTTTTAAGAAATTTTCATCTGAATTTTTTATTTTTTGATGATACTCTTCATAGTTTTTCTTATAATTTTCATGTTTTACAAAGTTATAATGATGTGTAACAACTCTAGCATTAATATACTTTGCATCAACTAGCTTTGCCCATAATGTTCGATGATTTCCATTACCGACATAGTATTCATCGTATTCGTCATAATAATTAAATTGAACCTTATCATGTGTGTTTAAAAATTCTTCGCTCTCAAACCATTTTCTAAAGGAATCTAAGGATGTATTATCTAATTTCTTTTGGAAGGAATCTAATCTCCGTTTACAAAGGTTTCCTACTTTCCCATCGGCATGATCCAACCAGGAGTAGTTTGATGTACCTCTAAGACCATTTAACCCCTTTATTTTACTTACTGGTACGAGTTTAACTTCTTCGACTTTTCCTAATTCAAAAAATTCAGCGAGTTCACCAAGGGACTTTAATTTATTCTGTTTCAAAAAAGATATATGTTCCTTTGAGACACCAACAGATAGCAGCTTTTCCTCAAAAATGTTACACCCACTCCTTATTTTGATGACTTCTTCATTTTTGATAGTCATAGATAACTGGAACTTCGTCTATTTTCATGGTTTTGGCCACAATATAACGACGATAGCCATCTTTTAAGACCTTCGTTTCTTTCTCAATCGTTAACGGCTTGTCAAGGTGTCCTGTACGCTTCACGAATTCAATGACTTCTTCTGTTTTCACAGGGTTTGGACGTGTCTTTAAAAAGGCTTCAGGAACGATAATGTCATCAAAACTCACGACATCCTTTGTCCCTTTTGGCTGAATAGGTTGCTGCTTCGTTGGTTGTGCAGTCTTTTTCTCTTGAACAGGTGTTTCGTTCACTTCTAGCTGTACAGTTTTCGCCTCTTTTGCTACAGGCTCTTGTTTTTCTTCCTGCTTAGTAGCTGCAACCTCTTGTTGAGCCTTAGAAACCTCTTGTTGGGCTTCTTTCTTATTTTTTGACTCATTGGCTTCTTTATCGTTTTTATTCGGGAGAACGGTAATCTGAAAGCAGATGATACCAATTTCCCCAGGGCACTCATCAATGGGAATATCTAACGTTGGTTCCCCTTGAATTAAAATTTTTTCATGCATAATACTCTTTTTTGTTAGTCCGGTTTTATTAAAGGCTTTCTTCGCAACAAACACCGTATACGAAATAAAGGTGCTCTTTTTCAGCCCTTTAGGCGCAGAAGGTGAACCTTTTTCACGCATATCAAAGGCAACGTAGCGATCGTATTCTCGTAATGGTCCTGTCGCAGATCCTGTTAGGGTCATTTTATGTGGCATAGTGAACTCCTCCTACATAGATTTATATATTAATTATTTAGAACATGTTTCTAAATAATAATACTCTTAGTAAACATCAGCTTCCAAGGGATTTCTTCACTTTTTGATTACGAAACGGTGTCCTGTAATTGGGCATGTTCGTGTAATAAAGCCTGTTCTTCCGGTGTTAAAGCTTGTCCTAGATCCTGCTTCAGCTGCGCCATTTCTAACGAACTGTACGTAGAGCTGTGCTCTTTGAGTAAGTTTTCTTCTTCTGGCGTTAGTTCTTGCCCTAAATCTTGCTTTAATTGAATCATTTCAAGCTGTTGATCTAAAGAAATAGCTGTTTCTTGTGTAGACTCTTTTTGCTCCTGTTCGGCTTGTAACCAAGCAGGAACGATTTCCTTACGGATGATATGTTTAGGCGTAAATAGAGCTGTTTCAGTTTCCGTATGTATGTCTGACTCAGATGATGGCTCTTCTATATTCCCTTTAAGTAGATTCGTAAATTGATTGTAAGCAATTTGATAAACAAGACGACACATTTCATCCAGTGATAGGGGAGTACCCTTATGATTCGCCTCATGGACATATTTATCTAAGCCAACAATGGCTGTATAAGCAACTTCATGTACTTGCCCTTTGATAATCTCAATCTCTGTATCTCGTTTTACAGCTTTTGCAGCATTTCGAATACGCGCATAAAAATCTTTTAGTTGATGACCATACTTGCTTGCATACACATTATTTACTTTTTTAGGCACACCTTTGATATACGCAAATGCCTGTGAAGCAGATATTAAATGATTATTTAAATGATTTTTAGGTAAATCAAGGTTAATAAAGGGGGACGATGCTTTTTCGTCCTCAAAGCTTGGTGTATCAACGTTTTCAGCACGTTCTGGACTTGTCACAGGAGTTGTCACAGGAGTTGTCATTTCTTCTTGTTGAAGCGTTTGAATACCTGTTGTATCGTGTGCAAAAAAGATTTCCTCACAAATTTGATCAAAGTTCGTATGGCTTTTAAGGATAAACACATAGCTATCAGGATGAGCACCTGTTGTATCTTCTTTAATATAACGGGCCACGATCATAAACGGTGTTGCCTTTAACGATTTCACAAAGCGAGAAACGGTACTTTGGGATACATCAAACTTTTCCATAAGTGTTTTGGAGTGAATCGCTTGAATGCCTGTAGCAACAAGGTTATAAATCACGTAATCTAACATTTCCATACGTTTTTTAGGGAATACTTTATGTAGGGCTTCTTGTTGTTGTTTAAAATAAGTACGAAGGGTTTCTAAAAACGCTTCTTTCTTTTTACGAAGGGTCGGTTTTTCTTTCCATAACCATTTGAATCGTCCGTTGAAGGTGTTTACATCGGGTAAATAGCAAGTCAATATCTTTGTCATTTGTTCATCTTCTCCTTTAAGGAACATAAAAAAGACATTATCTCCCTTATAAAAGGAAAACAATGCCTTGATTAAGATAAACTAAGCCCTTGAAATAGATGTCAATTTCGTATAAAATAAAACCATAAGTTTTATTTTGTACAAAACTAACTCTATTAACAAGAGACTTCGACAAGTGTTTTCCCTACCGTATTTAGGGGGAACGGTTTAAGAGTGTTGACGCACTACTTAAACAGTTGAAGTCTTTTTTCTATCCGCACGTTTTTGTTAGTTTTATTATAGCGTTAACTAGTCTCATAATTCAATAAAAATTAGCAAAATATATCAAAACGAGTATATTTATTAAATGTCACCTCTAGCTTGGTGAAGAAATCACCTTTTCAAGGTGTATTTTTTTGCACTGAGGGTGGTAATACATATTATTAGCATAGCGCTAAACAGGTTCGTTGGGTAGTGTGAACTTTTATAGTCTCTTCTTTGTAAAAGTACTAAGTTTTATAGTCTATTTTTTAATAAAGACTACAAAACTTAGTGCAGATAAAGGCGGGGATACAGTAATAGGAGATATTAAGAATTGTGAAGTAGTCACTTTGTTTGAAAACACTATATATTTTTAGAATTATTAGCAGGAGTATTTCCCAACTTTCCCTCCATATTTAGTAATTGCTAATTACATTATTTAAAATCTTGAAGTAGAGTCAATAGTCCTTATTTGTATGTGATGGGAAATAATCAAAGAAATATTTTACATATATAGTTAAAAAAAGTAGATTATATAGTGCTAAGGAATGTTTGTTTATAAAGGGTTTAATTACAAAATAAGGAAAATGTGCTATTTTAAAGAAGTTTATAGTTTGTTACGATTAGATAACATGAATAAATGTTCGCCTTTTATTCTGATTGTTTAATGAAAATGGATGTGGAAACGTGATAAAGACAGTGATTTGCGATTTTGATGGAACGATAGTTAATTCAGCCCAGTTAGTATACGACCTTTTTAACAGCTTTTCAGACAAGTATAGTTATGAAAAAATGCCTCAAGAGAAAATGGATTACATTAGATCAATAACTTTTCGCCAACGTTTTAAAGAGTATAATGTATCTTTCTTTAAAATTCCTAGCTTAGTTATGGATGTTGTTAAAGAATATAAGAAATCAGTTCCATATTTACAAGTTAATAGTGAAATGAAAGAAGTTTTAAGAGAATTAAAAAATCGAGAATTTAAGCTTGTACTAATTTCAGCTAATTCAAAAGAAAATATTGAGAAGTTTATGAAATTAAATGATATGGAGTATTTCGACGAAATTATTAGATCTAAAAGGTTTTTTGGAAGAAATTTAACAATTAATAGCTATATTAAATCTCATAACTTAAGAAGGGATGAGACTATTCTTATAGGTGATGAGCATAGGGATATTATTGCTTCAAAAAAAAGTAACATAAAAATTGTATCCGTTACATGGGGATATGACTTAGAAGAACTTCTTATAACAGGTAGACCAGACTACTTAGTGAAATGTCCTAATCAAATTTTGAATGTAATAGATGGGGTAACTTAATGGTTGCTCTATTTGTTATCAGTGGACTATTTGCTTTAATATGTTATTGTTATGATCCTAAATATCCTCCGTTAAGGTGGATGACACTGCTATTGGCATGTGCATCATCTGCAGGCCTTTCTAGGGCTATCATAGAGTCATTTATCCCTATTTTGAATACGCATCATATGAACTTTAATTGGCTTAACACTTTCCTTTATTATGCAAGAATTATTACAGGTTTTTTCTCTATTTACTTTTGCCCTTGGGGCGTTCTTATGCATGCAATAGTCTATTCAGAGCGATTCTCTAATAAAACTATTAACAACTTAAAGTATATTTTGTTTACTCCTATTATCGTCATGATATTTACAACCACTTATGTACCTGACATCGTCCCTGATTTTAAAGGACTGTTTTATTGGGGAGTTCCTTATATTATAACTGGTTACATAATACACCTTTATTCCTATTTTACGGAATCAGATCCATACAAGAAAAAAACACGTTTTATAACTTTTACCATTATGCATCCAATTATGTTGTCAGCCCTTATATTAAATTATATTGTACGTGTATTTGATAACCATCACGAATACTGGAGGTACGTAATTGTATTTATGCTCATCTCTTTCAGCTATTTTATATGGAGAGCCTTTAAGCAAGATGGTGTTGGATCAATGAACGGCATAAAGATTAAATATGAAAAGCAGACACAAATTAAAGCAAATAAAGCTATTCTAACAGGTGTTAGCCTTATGAATCACGCTATTAAAAACCAAATATTTAGAATTGTGACAGGCATGAAATTGATTAAAGAAAATACATCGGAGTTAAATCATTTGTCAGCTGAAGGGATTAACATGGTCGATAGTGGATCTGATCATTTACTGAAAATGGTTGAAAAGATAAACAGTAAGACACAAGACATTACAATTGTAAAAAGGCGTAATAATCTTACTGAAGTAGTAGATGGCATTATAAGTGAATTAGAAGTGGAGTTTGTTGAAAATCATATAGTCATAACTAAAGAATACTTAGACGAAGATGTATATGCTTTTTTTGATAAAACCCCAACTAAAGAGGTATTTTTGAATATGTTTAAGAATGCCATTGAAGCAATAGAAAAAGAAGGCATTATAAACGTTAGAATAAATAAAAAAGGAAAAAAAGCTGTAGTTATCATATCTGATAATGGAATTGGAATAACAAAAGAAAATTTGGAATACGTTAAGAGTCCATTCTTTACCACGAAAAAATTAAAAGACGGAAATACTGGATGGGGACTTTATTATTGTTATGATGTGATGGTAAAAAGTGATGGGAATCTAGAGATTTCTAGTCAAGTTAATGTAGGTACAGATATCAAACTGACTTTCTCAACTAAGAGATAGAGGATGAGTGATTTGAGTAAGCCAATAAAAGTAGTGTTAATTGAAGATGATCTAGAATGGTTGCACAGCATTCAGACTATTATTAAAGCTGAAAAGGATATCGAGTTAGTAGGTTATGGCTCGACGGAAGAAGATACCTTAAGGTTAGCTAGGGATATTGATAAAGTAGATATTTTTCTTGTAGATATTAACTTAACAGGTGCTAAGCTGGATGGAATTCATGCTGCGTATGAATTAAAAAAAATGCAATCTATAGATAATAGCAAGTGGAAAGTTATCATGTTAACTTGTTTAAGCGAAAAGGATGTCATAATTAAGGCTTTTGCAGCAGGAGCTGTAAATTATATTTTAAAAAAAGATATGCATAACATAGCTAATATTATAAGGTCCACTTATGTTGGGAACTTCACAGCCATTGAAGCTATGTTAGAAGATTATCGCGATTTAAAATATGAGCAACAATTGACCAATTTAACTCAGAGCGAACGGGTTGTATTTAATATGTTGGAGAAAGGATACTCTCGACAGAGTATGCAGGAAGAATTATCAAAGTCTAAAAATACTATAAAAAATCAAATTCAAAGCATTTTCAAGAAATTGTCAGTTAGGAATATAAAAGATGCTATTGAAAAGGCCAAATCGGGTGGATTAGAAAAATGACCATATGTATGGTCATTTTTTTATTTAAGTACTAAAATTTATAGTTTTTAAGCAAAAAAAGACTATAAATTTTAGTGTTTTTTTTAAAAAGTACTATAAAAAAACGCACTACCCAGTTTATAAAAGAAACTGTACTATAAATATAAATTGTTGACTGAATAACAAAAGAAGCAAGAATAGATAGGTACTTAAGAAACTATAAAAGAGGGTAGTTCTTGCCATTAAAATAGTTTCAAAGGAAGGATGACTGCCATGTACAATCAAAGGCAAGTGGAAAATCAGAGACACTCCTTTGTTGTTGGTGTGGAATATAGATACGAGGACCTTTTTGTTAAAATAGAGTTAGGAGAATTCTGTACGACACCTCTTCATGCTCAACGGATTGCTAACAGTGTGAATAGTATAATTCTCCTGAAAAATCATATGGTCATTATTTTTAAAAATGCAAAATCTATTACAATTAGTGATAATTTCCTCAAACACGAATATCAGTTTAGAATATGCATAAAACCTACAATGTGGCCTCTTAAGTTATCAACATTTACTCGAGATCAATCTCATATCGTGAACAAAGAGAACATGAAAGAGGTAAATTGGAACTTGCAAACAGCTTTTCAATACCTTCAAGACCGATACGATGCACAAGATCGAACGCACTTTTCTTTCTGTCAAAGTTCTCTTTATGCTATTCCTTTACCTATACAAAAACAGAAAGAGATACAGCATTAAACCTCATAAATTAATGAAATACATGGTTGCTGAAAAACAAGTACTTATTTCTTTAAGTGCTTGTTTTTTTCATTTTTTTAGTGTTGAATTTTTATTTAGTATATTGAGGCAGCTTATTCACACGACATTCCGTGAAGTATTTGATTCAAAATTGTTTTATTTATTCCTTTCATTTAGTTGGCAGATGAACACCCACCAGTATGCAACGTATTATTATATGATGGTATCCATTATCTTCTTATTCATGAACAAATTAATCTATAGAGAGAAGGAGATGTTCAACGTCTAGAATCTGACTAGTCAATCTTCATGATATCTAACTAAGGAAGAAGACAGTGGATTATTCTCTATTACTGTTTATTCCAATTAAACAAGGTCTAAACAAAAATAAGTGAAAAGTTTTAACATAGGAAAGAACATTCTTTTAGAACAAATGAACTGTAGAAAAAGAGGATACATAGTTGATTGAATTTCTATTGCTTTATTTAAAATGAAATTAGGAAATGTAAGTTAAGGTAGATTCACGAACTTCATATGTTTTGTATAAGACTGTTAAAGGGGGTATGAATAGTTTCTATACCATAATCTGTTGAAGGGATTCAATGACCTTTAAACGCTCTTACATCCAATTACCTGATTTAAAACTAATAAGTTATATATTAAAGTTATTTTAATCAAGAAGGTTCTTTTTCAAGTAGCCTTTTGCCAAAAACCTTTCAGTACAAACCTTTTTTATTCGACTTCATTCTAAAAAAGAAGAGTTTATAAAAGCAGGGCTTAGCCTGCTTTTATAAACTCTTCGATTAATCTTCAAATAAATGGTCCATTTCTTCTGCTGCTTCCCGTTTTCTTTTTTCCCTGAACTGCATTTTTTCTTCTTGAATCTTGTTTAACGCAACTCTTTTGGCCTTCTTAGTAGCTTCTGTTTCACCAAACTGTGTGGACTTAAACTTTTGAATATTTAAATGGTCGTATAAATTATTAACGAGTTCCATTAGTACTCGAGTGTCTATTTGTGTGTTCTTTGTCGTTTCTTTTATCTCACTTAACTCATCGTCTAAGTACTGGTAAAATCCACTCGCTCTTTTTAGATAAGCCTGACCTATTGTGTCAATTGTAGCAGTATCTAAAAATGTTTCATCAGGCTCATTATTTTTTAATCGTTCATACTTTCGAATGATATCTGCAATGGCATCCCCTGGAAAACGATAGCCTCTTTCTTTCATATGTTTATGAAGATATTCATCAGCCTCTTCACTTAAAGAAATCATTCTTCGGTGTTTGCTTGCTGTCATTCTTCTTCATCCTCCCCAAAGAGTTTATTGAATGTGCGATCCATATTTGCCATCGCATCTGAGCATCTTTGCATTGTATCTATCGTTCGATC
>NZ_JAWRXD010000355.1:0-313 GCF_046535215.1 Priestia sp. SIMBA_032
GAATATAATTGGCCAACATATGAGGCATGTGAAATCCACTCTATGAGTATGGAATTCTTTACATGGCCATGGATGAAGCTATTCTTTGAAGAAGATGCAGATAAATATTACTTCTCTCACTTAAGTTCAGCACTTCTGTTTTTACCTTATGGTGTATCTGTTGATGAATATCAACATTATGTATATGAAAATCCTGAAGCATCACCTGAAGAGCGTAAGACAGCATGGCGTAACATAGAGAAGAAATATTTACCGCATCGTGATTATGAGGATAATGATTATTTAGAGCGCGGTGGTTTTTGGCAACGTCAAG
>NZ_JAWRXD010000356.1:0-313 GCF_046535215.1 Priestia sp. SIMBA_032
AACTAAGAAATGGGTTACTTTCATAAATCCTGAATTAAATTTAGATAAAGAAATCCAAGAGACAGTAGATGCTCAAGTGATTAATAATTACACTACTCAAAACCATAAAGTTCGTATTGGGCATTCAACTGCTGATAAAATGATGTATATTCAAGTAGAAAGTAAATAAAGTAATTGTAAAGAGAAATAAAATTTGCTAGAATCATTATATAGTTTAATATACGGATTTTAAAATTACGTAAAGGACACACCTTACGTACCAGCCAATGGTACGGGTGTGTCCTTTTTTATATTCAGGAGGAATATTCATGAA
>NZ_JAWRXD010000357.1:0-312 GCF_046535215.1 Priestia sp. SIMBA_032
TTGTAATTGAAAATAACAAAATCGCACAGGTGACGAAAGCTGGTGCTGGCGAGGGTGGAAAGGTTCTTGATTACTCTGGTACTTACGTATCGAGTGGCTGGATTGATTTGCACGTTCACGCTTTTCCAGAGTTTGATCCGTATGGCGATGAGGTAGATGAAATTGGCGTTAAGCAAGGGGTAACGACAATTGTTGATGCGGGTAGTTGCGGTGCTGATCGCATTGCAGATTTAGTAAAAAGTAGAGAGCAGGCAAAGACAAATTTATTTGCCTTTTTAAATATTTCTCGCATCGGTTTGAAACGAATTGATG
>NZ_JAWRXD010000358.1:0-312 GCF_046535215.1 Priestia sp. SIMBA_032
GTGATACAGAAGATGACGATGATCATCAATCAGCAGATAAATTGAATGTCGAAGTTGAGACAACTAAGGAATAATTGGGATAACCTGTAGACTAAAAGGGAGGTAGGCCCCTTGATAGATGTAAATAACTTTGAATATATGAAGATTGGACTTGCTTCACCTGACAAGATTCGTTCTTGGTCATACGGTGAAGTTAAGAAACCAGAAACTATTAACTATCGTACGTTAAAGCCTGAAAAAGATGGCTTGTTCTGTGAGCGTATTTTCGGACCACAAAAGGACTGGGAATGTCATTGCGGAAAATACAAACGT
>NZ_JAWRXD010000084.1:0-590 GCF_046535215.1 Priestia sp. SIMBA_032
AGGTGCACATGTGAAAGTACTTGAAGATATTAAGAAGCAAGGATATGTTCGTGTACGTGTTGATGGTGAAATGCTTGATGTGTCTGAAGAGATTACGTTAGATAAAAATAAGAAGCATTCTATTGAAGTTGTAATTGACCGTATTGTTGTAAAAGAAGGAATCGCAAGCCGTCTTGCTGATTCACTTGAAAGTGCATTAAAGCTTGGCGGAGGCCGAGTTTTAATCGATGTAATGGGAGAAGAGGAACTTCTATTTAGTGAACATCATGCTTGTCCGCATTGTGGTTTTTCAATCGGAGAATTAGAGCCGCGTATGTTCTCATTCAACAGTCCGTTCGGAGCTTGTCCTTCTTGTGATGGACTTGGTTCAAAGTTAGAGGTAGATTTAGAACTTGTTATCCCGAACTGGGATTTATCATTAAATGAACATGCGATTGCACCTTGGGAACCGACAAGTTCACAATACTATCCACAACTTTTACAATCTGTATGTAATCACTACGGCATTGATATGGATATGCCTGTGAAAGATATACCGAAAGATTTATTTGATAAAGTGTTGTATGGAAGCGGGGAAGAGAAGGTTTATT
>NZ_JAWRXD010000359.1:0-311 GCF_046535215.1 Priestia sp. SIMBA_032
ATTTAATTATGACGACGATTCAGCTATTTGAACGTGTTCCAGAAGTATTAGAGTTTTATCAGCGTAAGTTCCAATATATTCATGTTGATGAGTATCAAGATACGAACAAAGCGCAATATCTTCTTGTTAAACATTTGGCAGCACGTTTTAAAAATCTTTGCGTTGTAGGTGACTCTGACCAGTCTATTTATCGCTGGCGTGGTGCAGATATTTCTAACATTTTGTCATTTGAAAAAGACTATGAGAATGCACAGGTAATTTTGTTAGAACAAAACTATCGTTCGTCACAAAATATTTTAAATGCAGCGAAT
>NZ_JAWRXD010000360.1:0-311 GCF_046535215.1 Priestia sp. SIMBA_032
TTTTACTTGTACACTTGGTGTTAAGAAGGTATTTATTGCTTAAAAACCATAAAAAAATATAACAATCATCGAGTAAACCTATTATAGCATCAATAAATAGAGTTTTTATATGCATTTTTACATATATATAGATTTATTTATATTTTATCTATATAATTAAATTGTCTGTTTCTTGTTTTAATTCGTTTGTTTATTTTGGAGCGCTCCAGCAATGGAGCCTTTTTTTATGTAATAAAACATTTCTTTTGGATTACTTAGTTAATCTATATTAACTTTATCTTCTTAAGCAATATCTATATTTTACCAAATAG
>NZ_JAWRXD010000361.1:0-310 GCF_046535215.1 Priestia sp. SIMBA_032
CCTGGTCACGGCGTACGAGTTCACATCCTGGCCTGTTGCCAAGGCGCTTGTGGCGGCCAAAGATAACGGCGTGAAGGTTGCCGTTGTCGTTGACGCAAAGGAAAACGCGAGCAAGAAAGCGTCGAAAGTCCAGTACCTGGTCAGCCACGGCATTCCGGTCCGTCAGGACAACCGCCGCGACATGATCCATGACAAAAATTTGACCTTTGGATCTGGCGCGGTGGAGTTGGGTTCGTTCAACTTCACGGCCGCCGCCGCCTCGGCAAAGCATGCGGAGAACGCAGTTGTCTTGCGACACGTGCCGAGCGTG
>NZ_JAWRXD010000362.1:0-310 GCF_046535215.1 Priestia sp. SIMBA_032
GATTTGTTTGATAAAAAACCCCAAGGTTTTAATATTAACTGCACATTACGGTAATGGTCATGTGCAAGTAGCAAAAACATTAGAACAAACATTTCGCCAAAAAGGAATTGAAGATGTCATTGTATGCGACTTGTTTGGAGAATCACATCCATTTATAACTGACATTACAAAATATCTATATTTAAAAAGTTATACAATAGGAAAAGAATTATATCGTTTGTTTTATTACGGGGTAGAAAAAATTTATGATAAGAAAATAGCATCTTGGTATGCGAACTTTGGAAGAAAACGTTTGAAAACACTGTTACAG
>NZ_JAWRXD010000363.1:0-310 GCF_046535215.1 Priestia sp. SIMBA_032
ATTTTAAAAAGTGGACATACCACGAAACGTTGTGATTACTGCATTTGTGAATCGTTTATTTTTTTTAGGGAAAAGTAAAGAGGAAAATATGACAGAAAATCGAAAAAACTGTTGTTGCAAAATGAAAATAAACAAAGTATACTAACACTCGTAAACTTAAGAGCTGAGGTACGTAGTCACTACTTAAAGGGTTAGGACCTCTCTGGACTAACTTTCCCCCGTGGTAGTGGAGCAAGCCAAATTGCAAATTAGTTTTCAATTCGAACAGTTAGAATAAATTTACAAGGGGGAACTGTAGAATGGATACTAT
>NZ_JAWRXD010000364.1:0-309 GCF_046535215.1 Priestia sp. SIMBA_032
ATCTTCATCGAGCCGGGTGAAAGACACATAAGGCTTCTTACCATTGATTCGCGTCTCGACATCCAGACGTGTGCTTTTGAGCGCCGCGTGCTCTACGGCCAGGCGGAAAGGATCGAACTTGGAAGCGAAAATAGACTGCCGGTTCTGAAGGTTCGAGATAACAGAAACTGGCAGTTCAACCTTGGGTAGTAGAATCTGTCTTTGACGCAAGTCATCCACGATGCGCTGCCGGTTGTTGTAGGCAAGATCCAACAGCCCCTTCATCGCAGTGCGGGTAGGCTCAGGGATATTCGCTAGTTGTGACTCGAC
>NZ_JAWRXD010000019.1:0-61423 GCF_046535215.1 Priestia sp. SIMBA_032
CATTATTTGTAAGATTAATTTTGATAAATTTCTCTATTTTATCGTTTGTTCCAATTGGTACAGTTGACTTTATGACAACCACACAATCTTTTTCAATACTTTGAGCAATTTGTAATGCTACTGCATAAACAGAGCTTAAATCAGCTGAACCATCTTGTTTTTCAGGCGTGCCAACACCTATGAAAATTACATCTGCGCTTCTATATGCTTCTTTATAATTGGTAGTAAAATTTAGCCTCTCCATATTACTAACCATTAGCTCCTCTAATCCTTGTTCATATATTGGAGATATACCAGACTGCATTAATTTAACTTTGTTTTCATCGATATCTACACATGAGACAAAATATCCGTGTTCAGCGAGACATACACCTGTTACTAATCCGACATAACCTGTCCCTGCTACTGCAATTTTCACACAAAACACCCTTTTTCTAGAATAATATTTTCCGTAATTTTAAATTAACTATTAGGTTAAATTATTATGTTCCACTGTTGAAATCCACAATATAAAATTTCCATACCTATTTTTATTATTAATAGTTTAATATATATAAATAGTTCATCAGAAGAATAATTACATATATTTTTATATGCTGTTACCATCTAAGTGGATCTTTTGACAGTAACATACACTAAAATGAAAATTATATGTAGATATTCAATTACCTTACTATTTTTTTGCCTGGAAATAGAACAATGAAAAAGAAGAATATAATTATTATACTCATTAAAGTCTGAGTTATCCTTAAGTTACTAAGATGAAAGTTCAACATAATAAAACAATATACCATTATAGAAAAACCATTGTAATTGGATCTTTTCATATAATGATATGCTAATTTGTAAATAATACCTAGTAGAAACATCCCTAAAACAATTCCAGGTATCCAAAAGTTCATATACATAGTCCCTAACGTTTCTGAGGGAAACGATGATGGATATAAATCTTTAAATGGCATAGAAGGTTTAACTTCCAAGTACCAGTTTTGTACAATTGTCTGTAAATAGACCCCTTCATCACTTGGTGGTTTATTCGGAAATATTGAACTAGGAATAGGAGCATATAAAAGATCAATAAAGCTCCGACCAAGCCAAATATTATTTATAGAGAAATGGTTTAAAACCAATAAATAGTTATCTACATAACTTATTTGCTGGGTTAATTTCCCTATATTATTCCCTATCTCCTCTATTAAAGCTCCTGGGGTATTCATATAGTAATCAACGCCTGCAGGATTCCTTAATATAGGTACAGCTATGATGTATACTAATAAAAGAGGAACTAGTAACCATATCTTTACGGGTATCCGTTTAAAACGTTTAACTCCATAGTGCCAAGCGATGATGCAAAACGCAATCAACTGAAGAGTCTGCTTTCTACCGCCAAATGATGATAATATAAACGCCACACATAAAATTAAAAGAACTAAAAATAAATATTTCAAAAATGTTTTTTTAAATCTAAAGCTACAAATATAACATACTACTGACATCATTAACAAAGTAGTAGTAAGGGACATTAGGTAACCATTGCCGGCAGTCAATTGAGTTCTAATATTTAAATTAGTAACTAGTGAATTAAAGCCCCCTACTTGTTTCAAAAATAGCATATATCCTGAAAAACCTAGACCAAAGGTAACGAAGAACGCGAAAAGGTACCTTTTTCCGCTTTCAATTCTTGCTATGACTGGAATCTTTGTAAACTTTTCAATTAGTGGTAATTTTAATCCTAAAAGTAAGGATAAAGAGCCAATAACTAAAATAAACGCAAAATATGCGATCGATTGATTTAGATTATTTAATCCAATCTTACTTAAAATAAGGGGATAAATAATAAAATTGTTTCCAGATATAGTGAATAAGTATGGAACAGTTGATATAATTAGGAAAAAGAATGCAACCATTCTGGGAGCTAAAATTTCTCCTCCCTGATTTCTCCATCGAATCATAGGCACTAATAGGATGATTAACAATAAAAAAGCAACAAACGCAATGATCATTATAACCTTCTCACTATCAATTAATATTTTTTCTTAATTATTTCTGTCATCCCAAATCTTTTTATATCAGGGAAAAACAGGGGTTAATTAATATTTTTTTGTTGATATGTTATTCATAGGCGTAGGATATGGAAATCCTTCCTTTCAAATTTAAGAAAAGTTAGGATTTCCTTCACAAACGCTCTTGATACTCTATTTCCCTCGTTAGTCCTCTTAAAAGTTCGTGGCTATTTCTCTGATAAAGGTCAATATCCTTAGTAAAAGAGGTAAAGCATTGTAAGAGGGTTATTTTAAGGAATTTAATTTTTCGTGATTCCCGATGAAAAAAGCATAATACTATCTTTTACTACACTAGTATCTATAATATGCTTATTAATATATTCATTAATATTATCTGACCTTCTTTTCATCTCAATATCATCCATGTTATAAATCTCTTTAAATGCTGCAGAAAAACGGTTATGTTCCCCAAGTGGAATATCCCAACCAACACCACTTTTTTCTAGTTCTCTCCATGGAGTTTGATCACTCAAGATTACCAGACACTTAGATAATAGGGCTTCAACTATAACATGACCATAATTTTCTCCATGAGTAGGGAAGAAAAATGCATCATGTCTTTTAAAAACATCTTGAACTTTATTGTTATTAATTTCCCCTTGATAATTAACCTTAATATTACTTGGTAGGGTTTTTATGATCTTTTGACATTCTTTCCAATAATCTAAGTCTTCAATTGGTCCATATACATTAAATGTTAACGGGAAAGATACGTCCTTTAACATTCTAAGGGCACCATCTAGGTTTTTCTTTGGTGAGATTCTAGACAAAAAAACTAACTTTAAGCTTTCTTTCTCTTTCTCCCTATTTTTAAAGTCTCCTTTATTAATTGAAGGAAGATTAGGGACAACTTGGGTTGCTATTGCATTCCCGAATTTTTGTTTAATATGTTCTTGTTCTTCAAAGCTTGTGGCATGCCAAATGACGTTAGAATGCATATCTATTAATTTTGATAGTGTCATAAAAACTGATTTTTTTAGTTTCTTGATGTTAAGAGCTCCTGGTGAAAATTCCCCTCTAGGCGCTAATATTATAGGCCGGTAAGGAACTAATTTTAACTTTCTTAATAAAACTTGTACTATAGAGAACTTAAATGAAAAGAAGCTGTTTAAATAAATTGAATCGTACTCAGTGTTTTTTAATAAGCTTTTTATATTACCGAAGGACAACCATTTGTGACTAGCATAAAATACTTTTGCATTTCCAAGGTCATTCCAGGAATTCTGTACAATACCATCGTATGGACTTTCATCCCCTAAATCTCTATCATAGGTAATGATTTTAAAGTTAAAATCATTACCTATACTAGCCACTAAATTACTAATAGATCGTATAGGTCCTCCACCTTTGAACCCTGGGACATAGTAAGGAGTAAATATTAAAATTGTTTTTTTCTCTGCCATGGCTACCTCCATAATATTTGTATAAATCAAAAACAAAAATTTAGTATTTAATACTGCTTACTAAATACTAAATCTCTTAAGTAGTTAAAAATCACCTAACCCTATTTTTTATAATTTTACAGTAGATGAATGTAGTAACTATTAATCTTGCTATATGGCTAAGTATAATTAGTAGACCAGCACCCAATAATCCATATGAAGGTATTAAAAATATTGCACCAATGATAGAAACTACTGTAGTAATAATATAAATTAGCATTTGACTATTGAATTTCCGAGTTGCCATTAAAGCAGTTCCTATAAAACTTGATATGTACCATATAGTCGCAGCAATCATTAATAAAATAAAAAGAATATTAAATTTACTGTAATCTGGACTGTATAAAACCGATAATATTAAGTCCCCAAAAAATAAACTTATAATAATGCCAAGGAGCCCTAAAACTATTGCAAATACAATAAGCTTCTTTAACAATAAAACAAACTGTTTTGTACTTTCATTATATAGACGAGCCAATCTTGGCGTTGCGGATTGGGCCAATGCAGTAATTATAGTGCCTCCACTCGCCATAATAAAAAATATAGCAGAGAAGTACCCTACATACTTTTCATTCATAAAGTACTGTAAAAAATATCTAGGAATATTTGCATTAAACGAGTCAAGCGAAGCAGCAATTCCTAAAGGTAATCCAATAATAAATAGCGACCATACCTTTTTGTAGCTAAAGTTATTTTTAATATTAAATACTTCCGTTTCTAGCTTTATCCCCGTAATCTTATATATTTTATACAAATTATAAAATATAAATGTTAACAAGAATGATACCCCATTTAAAACAACTGCTAAAAATAGATTATTAAAAGTGACAATCGCAAAAGTGACAAAAAGTATAGATAATAAACTCTGAATAACCTTGGACATTGATACATAGTCCATTCTTTCATTTTGTTGAAACAAGCCGAAAGATACATCGCATATAGTTTCTAGAAACTTACATATACTCATAATAAATATAATAATTTGAGTCTCTTTATTTAGATTAAGTCCACTAATAATACAAAGAACAACCAATACACCTATTAAATTTGTAATATTTCTATTATAGAAATAATCAATAAAATTGTACTCACTTTTAGTGTCAGTTGCTTGTATCGCTCTCAAATTAACATTTAAGAATAGAAAAACAGGGGCCGTTATCGCTAGACCTAATGAGTATCTTCCAACCATTTCAGGTGTACCAAACTTCGCTATCAACATTACTATAATCCACTGACTAAAAGCATAGCTCAAATTTCCTGCTAGCGAGTAAGTAAAATTTCTCTTTAAAGAAAAACGTTTTGAAGACATGTTTTTTTGGGATTTATCAAGTAATTGCATTTAAATACTCCATAGGTTTTTGTATATATTTTTTTGCTTTAGTATTAAACATCATTAAAATATTTGATTTCTATTTATTCCATACAACCTTATTAATTATTTTTACGTAGCTTTGAATTATTTTGACGACTTTTACAGAAACATTTTTATCTGTATAATCTAATGCTAATTCCACCTGTTCTTGATTTTTTGACATTTCACGAGATAATTCTACAGATTGTACAATATCTTGTTCTGCAATGCCACCTATTACGACTGTTCCTTTATCTAAAACTTCCGGTCTTTCTGTGGACGTTCTTATTAATACACCTGGGAAACCAAGTATTGCAGATTCCTCAGATAAGGTTCCACTATCCGAAAGTGTGCAAAATGAATTCAATTGTAGCTGGTTATAATCAAAAAATCCAAAAGGTTTTAATTGTTTTATTAGCTTATGAAATTTAAATCCACTTTCTTCAATCCTCTTCCAACTTCTTGGATGAGTAGAATAAATAATAGGTAATTGATACGTTTCAGCAATATTATTGAGAGCGTTCATTAATGATAAGAAATTCTTTTCATTGTCAATATTTTCTTCCCTGTGAGCAGAGACTAAGATATATTTTTCTGCTTCCAGTCCAAGTTCATCTAATACATTACTTTTCTCTATTTTATCCATATTTTTATATAAAACTTCTGCCATAGGAGAACCAGTAACAAAAATATGCTCTTTTTTAATACCTTCTGATAGCAGGTATCTTCTACTATGCTCAGTATACGCAAGGTTAATATCTGAAACATGATCCACAATTTTTCTATTAATCTCTTCAGGAACATTTTGATCAAAACAGCGATTTCCAGCTTCCATATGAAAGATAGGTATTTTTAAACGTTTAGCTGAAACCGCACTTAAACAACTATTTGTGTCCCCTAAAATTAATAGAGCATCCGGTTGTTCTTGTTTCAAAATTTTATATGATGCGGAAATAATATTTCCCATAGTTTCCCCAAGGTCTTCACCTACAACTCCTAGGAAATGATCGGGTTGTCTTAAGCCTAACTCTTCAAAGAATATATCATTAAGTGTATAATCCCAGTTTTGTCCTGTATGGACTAGAGTATGATCAAAGTACTTGTCACAAGCTTTTATAACCTCAGATAATCTTATAATTTCAGGTCTTGTTCCTACTATAGTCATAACTTTTATTTTATTCATTTCTTTTAAACCTCCAGGTAATATGTGTCAGGTTTTTCTAAATCAAAGCATTCATTTGCCCACATTATTGTTACGAGATCATTCTCTCCTACATTCACGATTGAGTGAGTATATCCAGTTGGAATATCTATAACTTGCAGCTTTGATCCACTTACTTTATATTCAATTATTTCATCCGAGTGTAGCTTTCTAAATCTAATTAAACCTTCCCCACTTACTACCAGGAATTTTTCATTTTTAGTATGATGCCAATGGTTACCTTTCGTTATTCCAGATTTTGATACGTTTACCGAAACCTGGCCTCTCTCAGGCGTCCTGATAAATTCTGTAAAAGACCCTCTATGGTCAATATTCATTTTGAGATCATATGAAAACATATCTTCCGGTAGAAAGCTTAAATAAGTACTATAAAGCTTTTTACTTAGTTCCTCTTTCATATTTGGAATACTTAAATTTTCTCTGCTTTCTTTAAAACTCTTTATTAGCTCAGCTAACTCCCCAAGTTTAATATTATGTGTTTTGGGTACAATACAATAATTATTTTGAATAGTGGGTTTTCCCTCTAGAGCTCTTAAAAACTCTTCTAACAAATCATCTATATAACATAGATTAAGATCTGTATCTGGATTATTTACATGGATATCCATACCCCTAGCTACATTGTGACAAAATGTAGCTACAACCGTATTGTAGTTAGGTTTGCTCCACTTGCCAAATAAGTTCGGGAGCCTATATACATAGACTTTCGCATCTGTTTCCATATAATGATTAATTAGCAAATCTTCTCCAGCCTTCTTACTTCTTCCATAAGGATTATCCATTTCTGCTTGAATAGATGAAGTAATCAGAATAGGGGCTTTATTTTCATGCTTTCTAAGTAATTCTATTAATTGAGCAGTGAAACTAAAATTACCTTCCATAAATTCACTTTCATTCTGTGGCCTATTTACACCAGCTAAATGGAATACAAAATCACATTTTTTTGTATATTCTTCAAGCGATGATAGGTCACTTTCTCTAGTAAATTCAAATATATTATTATATCCTCTATTTTTAAGCTCGGCGATAAGATTTTTCCCTACAAAACCTTTTGCACCTGTAACAAGAATATTCATAAATTAATTCCATCCTTTAGTTTATTACGTGCACATCTTTAGTCCATTTTGTCAATTCGTTTTGAACATATTCTAATTCAAGTAGCTTTTCTTTAATTTGTTCGATGGTTAGAATTTGTGTATTATCAGAATTATATTCCCCTATAGTGGTAAGTTTTTTATCTCCTTCGGCGAAATACTTGTCATAGTTAAGGTCCCTTGTATCAGCAGGAACTCTAAAGAAACCACCTAAATCTTCTGCTACTACATATTCCTCTTTTGTGAGAAGAGTTTCATAGCGCTTTTCCCCATGTCGAGTTCCAATAACTTTAATTTCATTATCAACATTAAATAATTCCTTTATAGCTTGGGCAAGATCACCAATAGTGCTAGCAGGGGATTTTTGGACCATAATATCTCCCGCCTCAGCATTTTGAAAAGCAAATATAACTAACTCGACTGCTTCTTCTAAACTCATTAGAAATCTTGTCATATTTGGGTCAGTTACTGTTAAAGGCTGTCCATTCTTAATCTGTTCAATAAATAATGGGATTACCGATCCACGTGAAGCCATTACATTACCATATCGCGTTCCACAAATGAGAGTTTTATCTGGAGACACAGTTTTAGATTTTGCTACGAAAACTTTTTCCATCATTGCCTTCGATATGCCCATTGCATTGATTGGGTAGGCTGCTTTGTCAGTTGAAAGACAAATTACTTTTTCAATGCCATACTCTATTGCAGCTGTTAAAACATGATCTGTACCTAAAATGTTAGTTTTTACAGCTTCGATTGGGAAAAATTCACATGAAGGTACTTGCTTCAATGCAGCAGCATGGAAGATATAATCAACACCATGCATAGCATTTTTAACACTTGCTAAATCTCTTACATCTCCAAGGTAAAACTTAAGCTTAGCATTTTTATACTGTTTTCTCATATCATCTTGTTTTTTCTCATCCCGTGAAAAAATACGAATTTCTTTTATATCAGTATCTAAGAATCCCTTCATAACTGCATTACCGAAGGATCCTGTACCACCCGTTATTAATAGAGTTTTATCTTTAAACATATTCTTTACCTCACTTTTTTGAAATGGCTCTCTAATATTTCAACAGAACGTTTTACATTAAATTTATCTTCTAAATAATTGCGGCCGTTGATACCTATCATCTTCAACTTTTCTGATTTAGACATTTCTCTAACTTCATTTATGAAATCCTGGGTATCACCTGACCATACCCAACTACCAAAATTAGCCTCTTCAATCAATTCCTTAAGGTCTGTCACTTTATCAGTAGCTGCGATTACAGGCTTAGCGTACTCCATGTAAGATAGGATACGAGATGGATAGTTTGGTATAGAGAACCGTGGATCAAGTACAATCAGTCCAACATCACATTCTTTAGTTATCTGTTCATACTCATTTCTTGGTAGGTTCTCAATCACCTGAGCGTTGTTAATACCAAACTCTTCTATTGTTTGCTCCAATTTATATCTATCTGTTCCCCTGCCAATAAAGAGGAAATATATATCTTTTTCTTCCTTGCACCCTTTAATAACTTCGCATAAAAGATCGATATTCTGTGGTCTCCCCATGTTTCCACCAAAAAGAAAAACACATGTATCTTCAGGGATTCCAAACCTTTTTCTCATTAGAAATTTTTCTGGATTTATATTATTTGTCAATTTCTTGGTGTTAGGGAATATTTCAATTTTTGTCGAATCAATCCATGCATTGTTATTTATCACATATTTCTTATTGGCATCAGACATACAGCCAATATAGTCTGCAGATTGTAATAATTTCTTTTCTTTTCTTTTGAAATATCGGTGCAAAATGCCGCCCTCATTTATAATTCCTAAATCTACTGCATTCTGAGGAAAAATATCTTTAAGCATTAGATAGGACGGACAATTGAAATATTTTTTTGCCCATGCTACCAAATTTGCGTTAGTCACTGGTGGTGATTCAAATAAGATGAAGTCAAACTTCTGTTTTCCTAAATACTTTTTAATACTTTTTTTCATTAACAATGGTATTTTTAATGTAGTTATACCTTTTTCTATAAAACCTACATCGTAATAGTTTCCAGTAACAGTTCGCAAGACATCAAAACCACGTTCTTTCTTCATTTCCGTATGTTGTTTATTCTTCGCTTGTTCAGATACAGCTACTGTAATATCATGTCCAGCTTCATTTAATGCTTCTGCCAGATCTGTATATATTGTAGCTCCCTTCTCAGGCTCCGGAAATGAAGTTGCAATGTATAGTACTTTCAAAAGAATCTCTCCTCAATCTCTGATGACAACGTTTTTTTGTGCAATCCATTCTAAAAATTCCACAAATGATAAACTTGATGGCATCCTACTTGTTTACATCCAACTTTATTATAAAAGTTAATTGCTCTTGTGTTCCGTACTTGGGTACCTACATTAATTTTCCTGCAGTCATTTTTATATGCTTCATATTCCACGGCTTTAAATAAGCTAGTTCCAATACCAGTATTCTTCTGATCTTGAGATACAGCAATAAGCTCAATTACACATGTCTTATCTGAATAGGAATATAAAAGAAAACCATTTATTTCATCATTTTCATTCCTGGATAACACGTAAAACTTGTCTGGTCTGTTAAAAGAATTTATAACCCATTGACGATATACTTGATCGCCTCCACGTTTAGCTAATTCAGGATCCTCTATAAATTTTGAAAACTGAAAATTTGCCATTTTGATGATTTGATCATTTTTCTTTAGGGAGTTATGAATAGTAACGTTTTTTGGAAATTCATATGGACCTAAAAGTTTCTTAACAAATTGAATATTGACATCCGATAAAAATGATGAAGTATCTTTTCCTATTATCCACGCATTTGTAGGTTCTGAATTTTGATTCACAATTGTAATGAACTGAAAATCTTTAAACTTTACTTTTAACTCATCCCATTGATTCAATGTGAGAGACTTATGTAAAGTGGCTCTAGCACTAATAACCCCAAAAAACTCGGTATCCCACTTTAATTCACTGAAAGTTACTGTATTTTCTAATTCTTTTCCCCTCATAAATAAACTCCTACCTTAGGATCCTATGCCGGTATTTTTATTTGATTTAGTATTCTTATCATCTATAAATACATCTTCACGCTTCAAAACGGATATAGCAGTTTTAAAAAATATTTTAACATCGATCAGCCAGGAGAGATGATCAATATAGTAGATATCATGTTGGATTCTCTCTCTCCAAGGCACAGTATTTCTAAAGTAAGCTTGGTTATATCCAGTAACTCCTGGTCTAACCTCTAGTTTTCGTTCTTCGTTATCTCTGTATAATTTAAGATGTTCTGGCAAGTCAGGCCTTGGTCCGATAATACTCATGTCACCTTTGATAATATTTAACAGTTGCGGTGTTTCATCAAGACTTGTTTTACGAATGAATTTTCCAATCTTAGTTAATCGAGGGTCATCTTCGGCATTAAAAGTTGAACCATCTTCATTTCTAAGGTCGGGTGCATTCATTTTCATAGAACGAAATTTATACATTTTAAAAACTTTTCCATCCTTGCCTAGACGCGGAGCATTGTAGAAAATGGAACCTTTATCCTGGAAATAAATAGTTGGTCCTATAATCATTAAAATAACAAACCAGAATGGAAGGGCTAATATTGCTATTATTAAGTCAAATACTCTTTTAAAGAAATACTTATACATTTTGTCATCCCACTTTATATTTCATTTAAAATCCTTTTTAGATTCTCTATTACATATTCCACATCCTCATTGCTCAAAAGAGTATGGAGTGGAAGGGTAATTTCATTCACATATTGATTGTAGGAATTTGGGAAATCTTTAATGTCAAATCCTAGGTTCCTATAAGCCGTAAACATAGGTAATGGCTTATAATGAACGTTACATGCAATCCCAGCCTCAGCCATTTTAACTATTATTTGATTTCTCTTGGCTTCGTTAATACCAGGTATTCTTGTTAAATAAAGATGACCGGAAGAAGAGAAGTTCTCATTGTAATGCTGTAAGCTATGAATACCTAATGGTAAAAGTGCTTTATCATATGTTTTAATAATCTCTTTTCGCTTTTTCAATAGGCTTTCATATCTTTTTAATTGTATTAAGCCAAAACCAGCCATAATGTCGGTCATGTTACACTTATATGCGGGATAAACAATGTCATACTCCCATGCGCCTTTTTGTGTTTTAGCTAGAGCATCCTTAGATTGACCATGAAGGCTATATAGCATGAATTGCTTATACAGCCATTCATCATCCAATCCTAGGTCTCTGTTCCAAACCACTGCTCCACCTTCAGCTGTTGTTAGGTTCTTTACTGCATGAAAAGAGAAGCAAGTAAAATCTGCAACCTGTCCACACTTTAAACCATTTCTTACGGCCCCAAAAGCATGAGCCGCATCGGTCATTACAATTACTCTATTAAATAACTGTTGAAGTTGGTTGTTAGCTTTAAATAGTTCTTTCTTGCTTTCTACAATCTCATATATTGTATCGTAATCACACATCTTGCCGGCTATATCTACAGAAATAATGGCTTTTGTTTTCTCCGTAATAGCCTCAGAAAGCTTCGAATAATCCATCTCAAAAGAATCTGGAGCAGTATCAACTAGCACAATTTTTGCCCCAACATGATCTATAACTGAGGCAGATGCTGTATAGGTATATGCAGAAGTTATAACCTCATCTCCTGGACCAATTCCTAAAATTCGAAGTGTAAGTTCCATAGCTGCTGTAGCAGAATTTAAACAAACAGCCTTATTAGTACCAATATATTGAGCTATATTCTTCTCAAACTCCTTCGTTCTAGGGCCAGTTGTAATCCAACCGGATTTCATAGCTTTTATAACTTCATCAATTTCTGCATCTGTAACATCAGGTGGAGAGAAAGGTATATTTCTTTTTTTAGTAGTAATCATTTTAGAATTCCTCACTTTTGTGAATATTTGTCTCATTTCCTCGCTTGACGCCTCTAACCTACTCTACGAATCAATTAAATTAAAACACTTCGAATTAAAATATTAAGGATCATTATTTGGTTCCATTCTCTCAATAAAATAATTCAAACCTAGTATTTTAAAAGGACGCAATGATTCCATATTAATGTGCTTCATTCTCAGGTATATTTTGTGAATCTATAATATAAACATCTATCCTAAATTTAGTTAGCGCTCTTCACGGATAATACATCTTTTTTATTAGCCAATCCCAAAACATACTCCCTAATGTATGATGAATTATAACCTTCATAATTTTCAATTAAATTTCTCACTTGAGAATAATCTACCTTGACCGATTTGCCAACGAATATCTTAGGAAACACAGCTTCACCATGAATTTCATTCTCCCCTAAGAGTTCCTCATACATCTTTTCCCCTGGACGAATCCCAGAATATTTAATGCCAATTTCATCTTCTGCATAGCCAGACAGACGAATTAGATTTTTTGCTAAATCAACTATTTTTACTGCCTCTCCCATATCCAAAACGAAAATCTCACCACCAGAAGCTAGTGCACCAGCTTGCATTACTAAACGTGATGCTTCCGGAATGGTCATAAAATATCTTGTCATATCAGGATGTGTAACAGTAACTGGTCCTCCAGCTTGAATTTGTCTTTTAAATAATGGAATAACACTACCACGGCTACCAAGGACATTTCCAAAACGAACAGCTACAAACTTCGTTTGACTATGTTTGTCTAATTCTTGAATAACCATCTCCGCAATCCTTTTGGTAGAACCCATTACATTTGTTGGGTTAACTGCTTTGTCAGATGAAACAAGTACGAAAGTACTAACCAAAAAGGTATCCGCGGCTTCTGCTACATTCTTTGTACCAATTACGTTATTTTTCACGGCTTCCTTTGGATTATATTCCATTAAAGGAACATGCTTATGAGCAGCCGCATGATAAACAACATCAGGTTTATGTATGTCCATGACATCAAAAATCCGGTGACGATCCTGTATATCTGCAATTATAGGGATAATTTCAAATTCATCCTTGTATTGATTCTTTAATTCCATATCAATAGAATAAATTGAATTTTCTCCATGCCCGAGTAACAGCATTTTTTTCGGTTTGAATTTACTTACTTGTCGGCAGATTTCTGAACCAATAGATCCCCCTGCACCAGTCACAAGGATCGTCTTTCCGGTTAACTTCTTAGATATACTTTGAATATCAAGCTCTACTGGATCACGTCCCAGTAAATCCTCAACTTGCACATCCCGGAATTGATTGACGGATACTTTACCTGTAATAATATCTTCTATCATTGGCATAATTTTTATTTGGGCCTTTACTTTACTACACTCCTGATAGATTCTTTGAATTTCAAATTTGCTAAGTGATGGAATCGCAATAATAATATGATCAATTTCTCTCTTGTCTACAATATCGGGGATATCTTCTATTTTTCCAAGTACCGTTACGCCATAAATTTGAAGCTTCTGTTTTTTTATATCATCATCTACAAAAGCAACTGGTTTTAGTTTACTGTCATTATTTTTTAATAATTGGCGAACAAGCATAGTACCAGCTGCACCTGCCCCAACAATAAGTGCATTCTTTGTCTGAATGTTTGATCTAATAAACCTTCCTCTAACCATTCTCCAAGAGAATCGGGATCCACCTATAAGGCACATGTGTAAAAGCCATGTAATGAATAACACTCGAACGTATGTATTTCCATTTACAAGAAACTGAACAATGGCCGCGGTTGCGATTGAGAACGTGATAGCTTTCACAATTGCAATAAGCTCTCCTACACTTGCATATTCCCAAGCCTTATGATATAAGCGATAAATAAAAGCAAATACATGATGACTTAACAGTAAGGTCAAAGAACTAATCATTAACATTTCTAGACTGTAGACGTTAAAATAAGGATTTAGAATATAATATCCAATAAATATCGAGAATAGGACGATAAGTGAATCCATTCCTATGAGCAATGAAACTCGCTTTGAGTAACTCAATTTGACCCCTTCTTTACATAAAATTTTATTATAAAAGATATCTGATAAAAAAAAGCAACGTTTGTACTCTCTAATTAGACATCTATAAATGTCTATCTAGTACTTTCTCTTTTTCTCTTATCAATTGCATCATTTATTACCTTTTGAATATCTACTAATTTCTCTAACGGTGCATCTTGGTAGATATAGCGAACTGCTTTTTTTATTGTTTTTGGTAAGTCCTTAAAATTACTCATAGTTCTCTCCTATTAGCAAAATTAAAAAATTCCTAAAAATTTTTTACACTTAATTTTACTTGGCTCTTGTCTGTATACAGATTGATCCTGCACGAGAAGCTCAGCGTTCTCCTGAAAATAATAAACAACCTGACTCCCAAATTCTTTATGTACTTTAGAAATCGATTCCCTCATATGAAAATTTCTTGTTGACGTGTTATGCGCGTCAGAAGCAATAAAATGGGTAGAGTTTGCCTCAATCAACTGTAACGAAAACTTCTGCACCTTTTTCCCAAAGTGTCCCGTCAAACTACCAGCAGTAAGCTGGGTAAGCGCACCTTTCTTAACAAGACTAAGTAATTTCTCAGGGTTCTTCAAAACTTCAGCATTTCTCTCCGGATGCACGATAATTGGTGTCACCCCTTTTAATTGCATCTCAAACAGGAGTTGTTCCGTATACCTTGGAACATGCCCAGAAGGCAATTCAACAAATAAATAGTTTGTGTGATTAAGAGTTAGAATATCCCCCTTCTCAAAATCATCTAACAACGATCCATAAATTCGTGTTTCCTGACCTGGCAAAACCTCTAAGGAAATATTCTCACTTTGAAGCACATTATTGAGCTCTTTTACTCTTTTTAAAATATCTTGTTTCTTGTTAAAATACATTCCATTCTGGTGATGTGGGGTAGCAATTATCTTCGTAATCCCTTCGTCCAGCGCTAGTCTCGCCATATTAACAGCATCTTCCATGGCTGACGCACCATCATCAACACCAGGCAAAATGTGACTATGAATGTCAATCAAACTACTCGCCTCCAACGGACTTTTTGTAGATTCTTCTTATTTTTCTCCATAGTAGTAAGGGGTATCTTTCTCTTTTTTATTATTGTGTACAACCCCAAGAATTTTCGCTTTCGCACTCTCGAGTAGTTCCTTTGCCTTCTTGGCAGAATCTATCTGTGTATTCCCGCTACTAATAACAAGAACCACTCCGTCAGTTAAATTTGCCAATACTTGCGCATCTGTCAAAGCTAATACTGGTGGTGAATCAAGAATAATGAGATCATATTCATTCTTTACCTCGTTCAATAAAGCATTCATACCTTTTGAACCAAGAAGTTCTGAAGGGTTTGGTGGAATCGGTCCACTCGTTAAAACCCATAAATTTTCTTGTCTAGATGTCTTCACTGCTTCTTGAAGTGTTACTTGTCTAGTTAGGACATTAGATAAACCAACATGGTTCTCTGTATGGAATGTATAATGGACAGTCGGTTTACGTAAATCAGAATCGATTAACAAAACACGCTTTCCTTGCTGAGCAAATACAACAGCAAGATTAGCAGTTATTGTTGATTTTCCTTCCGCTGGATTGGGAGATGTAATAACCACTGACTGTAAATCCGTATCAACACTTGAAAATTGAATATTTGTACGAAGTGTTCGAAATTGTTCAGCTATTGATGATTTTGGATTTGTTAAAGAAATTAAACTTCTATTTCTTAACTGAAAAATCTTCTCTTTATCTTTACGAGCCAATTGAATCACCCCTTGTTTCATTAATATATATTTTGCTACCGTTTTTCCTTGTGGCCTCATCTATATTAATAATAGTTATTGCGCCTAGGACAGGAAGACCAAGTTGGTCTTCGATATCTTGATCTTCTTTAAGTGTGTTATCTAAGTACTCAAGTAAGAACGCTACACCTACGCTGACCATTAATCCCACTACTAAAGCAATGATCATATTTAATATAGGATCAGGTTTAATCCGTGCACCTAATTCGGCTTTTGTTAAGATGCTCACATTATCAACATTCATAATAGATTTAATTTCACTTTGAAATGTTGTTGCAATCGTATTTGCAATATTCTTCGAATCTTTTGGATTTTTATGTTGTACTGTAATATTGACAACTTGTGATTCTTGTTCGTTTGAAACAGAAATTAATTTGTTCAATTCTCCAGTAGTCATTTCTAAATTTTCCTTTTTAATGACCTTATCTAAGATTGCTGGACTCTTAATGATGGCATTATATGTGTTGATCAATTGAAGGTTGGTCTGTACTTCATTAGGACTATAAACTGCATTCTCACTTTTTTCCTGATTCACAAGAATCTGTGTTGAAGATTGGTATATTGGTGTTAGAAAAAAGTAACTAACTATTCCACTTATTGCTGTAAAAATAGCTGTGATAATAATAATAAGCAAGAGACGTTTCTTTAATGTTTGAAGCAACTCTTTTAGGCTGATTGTTTTCTCCATGATGACCTCCAAAGGTTTTTGATCTATTAATTTAGTAAAGATAGAACATTAAAGAATACTCTAATTCACTTTATTATAAAGGTAAAATAACTTGAAAAATAAGGGTGTATTTCAAGTGTTTTCCGATTGAAAGCTTAGCTTTAAGATCATCTTTACATTTTTTACAGAATATATACTAAATTCTTAATGAAAGCGCTACCCTCGTTTATAAGATAGTAGAGTTATGAAATGATTCACCTATTATTCAAGTTTTAAAATGATTCTAGAACTATCATGCGTTTAGAGAGAATTTTTGGTGTAGTTATGAAACTACTTATGTAATGGTTTATCGTTGATCCTTTAACCCTTTCTATCCTATAAAATGGTATATCGAAACTATAATAAATACCCAAATGGGAATGGCAATAGCTAATCCCCATAAACATCCCTTCATGAAACTATTTTTTTGCATATGATACTCCTATGTGAGAAAAACATTTGCTTCTCTGATTGATTTTATGTTCTAGCCAAAATAAATGACACCAACACTTCCTGAAACGGGCATAATTGTTTTAGTATGTATTCTAAATTAAAACGTTGACATTCCTATTCATTTAGGTTAAAAAACTAAAATGCTAATAAAAACTATAATAATTTCTTAATTTATCTTAGTTTTTAAATCATCTGGATTTAAATTAAGCAGATGCTCACTTTTTTTTCCTTGTTTCCTCAGCTGCAATTCTTTATATTTGCTTTCTATTAAGCTACAAACTACATCCTTCATAGTTATTTCATATTCTTTTGATATTTCAGACAACATTTTTTTTATAGAAGGATGAGCATCTATTACAATTCTTTCAGTTACTGGCATATCAAATTCCCCTTATTTTGATATTTTTTTACAACTTTTTCATTATAATGTACGTACATAGGATATTCAACCTCTTACCTAAAAAAATTACAATTATTCTCACCTAATGTTTTATAATAGGTGTGGAAAGCAGGAATATAGGCATGAAAAGTAAAATGTAAGTTATGATATAAGGCAAAGGACTTACAAAGACTTTAAAGTATTTACATTAGAGCTTAAAACAAAAAAGACACTTTCATATTCTTATTTAATTAAGAGTACGAAAGTATCTTTCCTATAGTGTTAAATATTAAAAGTTATTGTTTTATTACAGATTTTCTGAATGGGAAAGCTAACTCTTTTTTATTGTATATCTGTTGGAGTTTATAAGCAAAACTAATACAATGTGTATATGAACGAATATAGAGGAACAAATACAACCGTATCATTCTTTACTATCATTTCGTTTTTTGTCCCCGGTATAGAAGGAAAATATTCCTTCGTACTGATGTAGAGGAACGATTTAAACAGTTGGTACAAGAAATATGTGAAGAATTGAAAATTGTCATTGTTGCTTTAGAGTGCGACAAAGACCATACACATATGTTTCTTCATACACTACCAACGCTTAGTCCCGCTGATATTATGGCAAAAATCAAAGAAGTAACTTCAAGAAAATTAAGAGAAGAGTTTCCTCATCTTCAACACTTGCCAAGTCTATGGACACGTTCCTAGTTTGTATCTACCGCAGGGAACGTATCGAGTGAAACGATTAAGCGTTATGTTGAACAACAAAAAACAAGGAGGTGAAACGTATGTCACAAACAATAACAGTTAAAATCAAACTGCTTCCAACAAAAGAGCAGGCTTCTATTTTGCGTGAGATGAGTCAAACGTACATCTCCACCATCAATGCGCTTGTTTCTGAAATGGTTGCTAAAAAGAAAAGCACAAAGAAATCAAGCAAGGATGTTCCTGTCCATTTGCCAAGTGCGGTCAAAAACCAAGCAATCAAAGATGCAAAAAACGTATTCAAGAAAGCAAAGAAAAGTAAATTCACTACCATTCCTGTGCTTAAGAAACCTGTATGCATTTGGAATAATCAAAACTACTCTTTTGATTTCACGCATATTTCAATGCCAATTATGGTTAACGGCAAAACAACTAAAACGCCTATTCGTGCTTTGTTAGTCGATAAAGATAATCGAAACTTTGATTTGCTAAAACACAAACTAGGTACGCTTCGAATCACAAAGAAAGCGAACAAATGGATTGCTCAAATTTCTGTCACCATTTCTACAAGCGAAAAAACAGGGTTAAAAGTCATGGGAGTAGACTTAGGCTTAAAAGTACCTGCTGTTGCTGTAACAGACGATAAAAAGGTACGCTTTTTTGGCAACGGCAGACAAAACAAATACATGAAGCGAAAATTCCGTTCTGAACGCAAAGCATTGGGCAAAAAGAAAAAGTTAAATGCTATTCGTCATTCAAAAGATAAAGAACAGCGATATATGAAAGACCAAGACCACAAAGTGAGTCGTGCAATCGTCAATTTCGCTAAGGAAAATAAGATTTCTGTCATTCGTTTAGAACAATTAACGAATATCCGGCAGACGGCAAGAACGAGCCGTAAAAACGAAAAGAATTTGCACAACTGGTCATTCTACCGCCTATCTCAATTCATTGAATACAAAGCGAATTTGGAAGGTATTAAAGTTGAATATGTGAATCCTGCTTATACTAGTCAATCATGCCCAAAGTGTCCTGAAAAGAATAAGGCACAAGACCGCAAGTATAAATGTAAATGTGGATTCGAAAAACATCGTGATTTAGTCGGTGCTATGAACATTCGGTATGCACCTGTGATTGATGGTAATAGTCAATCAGCCTAAGATGCTATATGCACTGTCTTAGGAGGGGCAATGAGATGCCCTCATCTTGAAGGCTGTTCAAAACGGAAATGGACTGCGAACGCTTAGTCATTCAAGAATCCCACCCGTCATACCGTAAGGTGTAGGGCTTGCGACTTTAGTCGTGGGAATCTCAATTTGGAGAAACGGATCCTCCTGAGTATATTTTATGTGCTCTTTGAGTTTTAAAACTATTACAACTTTCATCAGTTCTCACTTTGATTTTATGTTCCCCACAATACTTTGAGATAGTATTGAAAAAACAACATTTAGCACAGTTCTTTTTTGAGTCTTCAGTTGTATTAATTCCAGCTTTGTTCTTATAAAATTCTCTAATTTCCTTTTTACTGATACCCTTTGACAAAAGTTTCCCCTTCTTTCTAATCGTTCTAACAATTTATCGAGTGCTAGCTAGACTAGACATATGAATACTTTCTTTCATTGTAATGTTGCTGAGTCATCTGAAAAAAAAGTACATGAAACATCTTTATCTAGAAACTAAAATAAGTTATACCTCACTATATATAATGTTATTATGTATCTTCGACATGAATTTTACAATCTTTGTATGATAGCTGTTGATAAGAATTCTAACTATTTTATAGTTAGAGATGATCTAAAAAAAGCCGTCAAAATTCTGACGGCTTTTTTTGCTGCGTTAAAATTATCCAAAGCTTATAAGTTAGTAACCTTACTACGGTACTTACATAGTATCTAAAGGATAGCTACTGCAGTTATTAATCAGTAGCTACTTCTTTAGTGTTACCGCATTAATACAAGCTATATGCACGTAGTGGAGCTAATTTTGTTTAAAATATATATAAAAGGCTACCATGCATAGTTATGGTAGCCCTTTTTATTTATTGTTTATTTAACCCTTTTTTGATTAATTCGCGAATCGTTTCATTTCGGTTTTGTAGTCTTTTTTCGTGCCAGTATGTTTCGATTTCTTCTAATAGATCATGAGGTATTGTGACAAGTACTTGAGTATTTTTTTTCTTATCCACTACCATATTTTCATTCCCTCCTTTCAACGAGTATATCTCATATCGGTTATAAAACATATATGATAAATATTACTCATAATTTGTAAAAATTATCTTTTGAAGAATAAATTTACATGATATAATCTATGTACATAATATTTGTAAAATAACCAATATTATGTATAATTTCTACATTGGTTATATAACCTAAATAAGTTATATTATTTAAAGGGGATGGGATTGTGAAAAAAGTAGTTAAATATCTATCAGTGTGTTTGATTGTGCTGTTTGCGGCAGGTAGCTTTGTAAAAGCGCCTTTAGCATCAGCAGCAGAAAAGAACAATGATTTAATTATCATTAACAAACAGTACAATAAGCTAGCTTATTATCATAATGGATACTTAGAAATGATTGAGCCAGTAGCGACGGGGAAATCATGGGAGAAAACGCCGGTTGGATTTTTTAAGGTAGTGAATAAAATAAAAAATCGTCCATATTATACGGGACATATCCCTGGCGGAGATCCACGCAATCCTTTAGGGAAACGGTGGATAGGGATTGATGCTAACGGAACTAAAGGTGATACATACGCTATTCATGGTAACGCGAATGAATCAAGCATCGGTAAATACGTGAGTCAGGGTTGCGTTAGAATGCATAATGACGCTGTAGCAAAGTTATTTGATAAAGTGAAGGTTGGAACACCTGTTACAATTACAAATTCTTATCGGAGCTTTGAAGAGTTAACTAAACTCTACGGATATGACTTCAAAGGATATAATACAAAATAAACAAAAGGCACTCGCTATATGCAAGTGCCTTTTTTCTACGTTGAAATTGTTGAATAGATATTGTTAAACATCCATTTTATTATAAGTAAATGTTCTTTAATATGCTACCAAAGTACAAACATAAAGCCCTTACTCTTCAATTTCAAATAACTCTTCTAGAGATACATTTAAAGCTTTAGCGATCTTAATTAAGTGTAAATCAAGGTGTTGAGAGTTTTTATCAAAACGAGATATGCTAGCTTGTGGAATGCCAGTCATATCAGCAAGTTGATTTTGCGTAAGTTTTTTTTCTTTCAGTAGCTCGCGTAATTTTGGTTTTACGTTCATATAAACAAACACCCCATCTATCAGTGGTCATTACTCAATCATTATACAGTATACACAAGTGCATAAAAAGATAATGTTATTTACATGCAAATTCCACTAGTGTATAATGTATATATTGTGAATTATATGGAATAAAATAACATTTATAAGTGGAGGTATTAAAAATGAGAGAAAGTTATTATCGCTTGGTCCTTCGTCATTTTTTGAAATACCCTAACGAAATGTTGAACGCTATGAATGACGATGATTGTGAAGAAGAATACGAAAAAATTGTTAGTAATGCTGCTTGGAGTGAAAATCTTTACGTGTGAAAGAATAAAAGTTTTACTACATTTTTAAATTCTAAATGTGTAGTAAAACCCAAAAGGGAGCTGGTTTTATGAAAGTGAAAACAACAGAACCTGGATATCTTGCAAAACAAAAAGCAAAAGGAAAAACGTATTTGTTTATTAAAAAAACCTATCGTGAAGGAAAAAAAGTGAAGAGTAAATCGTTATATAGTTTAGGAGCCATGCCGGAAGCACTTGAACGTCTTTATTGGCTACGCGATCACCCAGACTATTTTCCAAAGGATTTGGAGAAAGCAGGTTTTACACTTGCTCATATATATAAGTGGGTTTTAGCTATTGAAATAAGACAAAAAGAGAATGGAGCCCCTTTCGATGTGTTTAATTAATCTTCGGACAAATAAAAAAGCCACTTTAATTACTAAGTGGCTTTTAGCTACGTTAAAATTGTCAAAAAGTCATAAGTTAGCAACCTTACTGCGGTACCTACATAGTATCTAATGGCTATCTACTTCATTCATTAATCAGTATCTACTTCGGTAGTGTTACCGCGTTAATACAGGCTTTATGGGCGTATTAGAGCTGATTTTGGAATTTGTAAGAAAGATGATTTGGAGAAGAGAAAAAACGGAAAGGCAACTAGGGAGTAAACTGACGTGTAGAGCAATGAATGTAAATATGAGATAATTTTGAATATAAGGGAAAATCACGGGATGGGAGATTAAAAGGATGAGCATTCGAACAACGGAAATCAAATTCAAAAAAATGGTGTGTGTCTTTGATGGTCAGGAAGAAGGATTGAGTATTAAAAAAGAAGAATATTACGGGTTTGAGACTGCTGACGCAAGGGGTTACAACGTTTTTTCGGATATGAAAGTGGATAAGGATGTTTTATCTAATTGGATAGGTTCATATCCAAAGGCTTATTTTGAATTAGTTGATGATAAAAAATAGGTTGCTGCGTTGGAAAAAAGTATGTAAAAAATAATCAATACATGTAAGGGAGAAGTAAAAATGTCATTCCACACGTTTGTAGAACACGTTAGAAATCCATACTTTCGCGGTGAAGTTGATACTACAACTGATTTCGCTAAAATGCTAGATGAATGTTCAGATGAGGATTTAGTTAAAAGAGCGCAGCAACATGTAACGAATTTATTGACAGCTCAAAGAGAATTGTTTTCTATCAAGATGTATGCCGCACTTGAGGAATACTTAAATAATGACATTTTCTTGTTGCTTAGTCTGGTTGCTGATGCATTGCACAACATGCCTCAGCATTTGACAAATTCGAATGAAGTAGAATTAAAAGTTGAGTTGCTACGATTTTATCAACTAAAGGAATTGATTCTACAGTATATAAGCGAGTTTGTGGAAAATAAAAATGTTAAAATTGTATTTGAAGCACTATAAAACAAAAAACATCTAATTAAAAGTTAGGTGATTTTTGTACGTTGAAATTTATCGATTAGACGCCTAATTACATTAAATTATACAGTTAGTTTTATGAAAAACATTATAGGTCATTCATTATATATTAATAGGTATTTTTAAGTATATCTAAATAAGTATATTTGTTAAGTTTTTAAGAGGTCATATAAAGGTCTAAGGATTTATAAACATCCACTGTAAAAAATTATAGTTACACATATTGTAACTTCAATCAAATACTAAATGAAAAACCTCGATAAAAGCCTTACTATAAATAATGTTAAAGCTTTTTTATTATCGCTAGTTTAAATATCAAAAAAATCATCCGTTTTTTTACTTTTATCTATTGTTCTTATTGTTTTCATTACTTTTTTTAGTGTAGATGAGCTTGGAATATAATCTTTTTCGTTGTATAGCTTCCAAACCGTTCTCCGAGAAACTTTACTTTTATCTGCAAAGTCTATTTGTGTTACGCCTTTACTATCAAGCCATTTTCCAAACTTAGAACGTTTAGGGGTTTTCCACCACGTCATAATTAAAACCTCCTTGCTAATAACCATCATTGCCAATTTGAGCAAAAATATTCTCACTGTCTGCAAAAAAATGCGAATAATGTACAAGTTACAGCTCATATCATTTATTAAGACGTCTAGAAGGCATCATAATCTCATGAATGGAGCGAGTAAAATGACAAAAGAATTAGCATTCTTTTTATTAAATCGAAAAGATGTCTATTTGACATCGGAAGGTAAAAAGATATTGGAGGTCATTCTGAAAGAAAAGAACGCGTATGAAGGAAAATAAGCAACTGACATCTTTCAGAATAATGTCGGAATTTTTGTCATAAACATATAGCATGAATATAGTTAAGACCGCCTTATACACTAATACATAATGGGCGGTCTTTGTTAAAGATATTCATATTTTTATAGAAAAAGAGCCTTGTTCTTATAAGAATAAGGCTCTTTTCTGTTATGCACAATGGGATAAAAGCGTTTTAGTATATCATTTTACAATCAGGTTTTAAAAAAAATCACAAAAACTTCTTTTATTTTTCAAAATTAAAGATTACTAAGAAGTAATTATAGTTCTTTTAATGCTCGCTTCTAGAACTTTACTTACCTAATAATCGTTGGAACCAACCTTTCTTAGTAGGTTGCTCCTCATGTTGACTTACTGCAGTTAGTTTTTTACCTTCTAACATCTCACGCATGGCAGCAGTAAGATTTTCATTTCTTTCTTGCAAGGTATGTTCTATATAAGTATTTTGCTTAGTTAGCTGTTCTGCTAAGTTCATAAGTACTTCATCACGTTTTTTATCACGTTCTTCTAACTGATCAAGCCGTTCTCTCATCCTTCTCATTTCATCAGCTAATATCGAATCAGCACTTATTTCTGGAACAGGCTTAAACGCTTCTCCTCCCGTATCAAGGTATAAAGCTATCTCTTTAAGTGTATACTCTTGATCTCGGTTTAGATGTTTAATTAATTGAAATCTTTCTAACCCATCTTTTTTAAAAATACGATATCCATTTTTCTTTTTCGTAAAAGGAATATAGCCCTCAAGTTCTTTTAACCAATTACGTATGGTATGTGGCTCTTCTTCTAAAATTTCTGATATATCCTTTATAATGTATTCACGTTCTTCGATTTGTTCTTCAAAACCTTGCTTTTCATCTCGATTATCATCAGTATGCATGTTTTTACCTCTCTTCCTATCAATGTAACTATAAAACTTATGTAAACTCGATTATCAGCACTATAATAGTTAGAACCTAATTTAAAACTTATAGAAAACTATTACGTTAAAATCATAATATATCCTCTTTTTAAATTCAAAATCTTTTTAGTTGTTCCTTTGTAAAGATAATTATTTCAAATGTTAATACGTATGTTAAAAGGTGAAAAGTGCCTATTATACACTTTGGTAATAGTGTTTAAACATGGTTAAATGAGTGGGAAATCGTTTTAGTTTAACTTAAGTTAAACTAAAAATCTAAATTTGGATGTTTCTATGTGTATTGAATTAACTAGTTGAACTTAAAAGGTGATTATGTTGATATATAGCTTATTTAAAAAGTTTGTTAGTTCAACCTAAAAGGTATAAACCTATGTACATATGAAATTACCAATCTTTAGTTGGATTTAAGTTCAACTAATGTAACCATGTTTTAAGTATAACCTAACTCTTTAAGGAATAATAAAATCCAATAAGGTTAATGCTAAAGTATTTTATTTTAAAAATGACAAAACGCGTAAAATCTTAAAAGATCTCACGCGTTTTGAACATTGACTATAGCATTAAAGGTGTAACTTTATAACATAATATTCGATAAATAATACACTAGTATTATAACATGTTCTAAGGAGATAAGGTATAGAAAACCAGTGGAAGATATGATTGTTTGCACGCTAAGTTATTAGATAATTTAGAATAAAATGGTTATGTTTTTTCATTTTATACTTGTAAAGTGGTTAAGTTTAGCAGTATCATAGAAGTACAACTAAATGAACGGAAAAAAAGCAAAAAGCTCAAGCGATTAGAATCGGATTGCCGTCCTATCTAATCGTTCACCGTAACTTCCCTACGGTAAACTGCTGCTCAAGCTTTTCACTCCATGTACGTATTCCACGTACATAATGTATTTTCCTACTTGGAATTTTACTACAAGTAGAAAATATAATCAAGATATTATGAGTGATTAATTTGAACAGGTAACGCTAAATTTATAGGGTTTCTCTATATATAAAAGCGTCGTTTACCATTTAACGGTAAACGACGCTTTTTGTGTTTCCGAGTAAATGGAGGGACACGTGTAATGAGAAACCTTGCGCAACAAATCTATGGGAACCAGTTGACGGAATATTCAAAAAAACAAACACAAAAACAAAAAAATGGATACAGTAGCCGTTTAGGGTGGATATTCGTATCAAAAGACTTTACGAAAGAGACAACAAAAGCTGTTCGTACATATGGTTCATTATTTAACGTCAGCAAAGACTATACATACTTCACGCCAAATACGTTTTATCGCAATGATCTACGTCGTTTAAGTACACTACGTTGGATTAATGCGATGTCGATTGATATTGATGCAAAGAACGGTGAGAACGAGGGGATGACTCTTCCGGATATGCAAGAGTTGATTACACAAGCAGGACTTCCAATGCCTTCTTTAATCGTTCAAACGCCTTCTAAAGGGTTTCATGTTCATTGGTTTTTAGAACAGTCAAAACGGGCTTCGGACAAGTTAAATGCTCATTATAGCCGTATTCAAACATGCATCGCTGAGATGTTAAAAGGGGACGTAAATGCGATTGGTCCTGAGCGATTATTCCGTTTACCAACGGATGAAAATACAGTCTTTCATTCACAAGAACGTGTATCTTTTGATGAGCTATGTGAATGGTTCCAACTGGTTCAAGAACAAGATCAAGTAGACGTACAAACATACAAAAAAGGATTCTGCAAAGGCTATGAATCTCTTTTAAAACATCCTGCTGTTCAAAAGATCCTAGAAGGTGTAAATGAAGGCCAACGTGATACGGCTTGCTACACACTTGCACTTGCTTATAAGGCAGCTGGATACGATGAAAAAACAGCAGAAACACACTTACATAACTGGAATCAAAAAAATAAGCCTCAAATGCGCCAAATTGAGGTTAAACGTAAAGTTAAGAGTGCGTACAATGGCCGTTTCCATGCTCCATCTGCGAAAAAAATTCGTGAGTTATCGGGCATGCTATTTAGCTATGTCATTTGGGAAGAAGCGAAACCACGGGAAGAACGTACATACAGTCATATCGAAGAGTGGGAAGGGGATGTATTAGCATTTATCCGTTCTCAAGGAGGACAAGTATCTGGTTCACAGCGCGACATTGCGGATCAAATCACTTCAAGTGTTGATGCTGAAAAGAAAATCCCTTATGCAACGTTCAAAAAAGTGATTGCGAGATTAGAAGAGCAAGAAACCCTTTCGAAAAAGGTCTCTGGTAAGGGAAGAGGGGCTTCGACAGAGTTAACTATCATTGATGAATTAAAAGCTCATAGAACGCAATCTGATGCGTCAAAAAAAGAAGGGCAGACTCCTTCTAAAATTAATGGGTTCAATTCAAATACAATTAAAGATACGGTGGTGGGTGGGACGGCTCTACCTCTCTCTACAGGTTCTAGTCTCGCTCTTCCTAAAGAAACTTTAACACCTGTTAGCTTACCTACGTCTTCTACTCTTTCTAAGCCTGCTCCTATCCCTGGGAATGTGCCTATTGCGTTCGTTAGTGCTCTTTACAATCGTGGTTTTGTAGAGGGGCGTTTTATCTTCCGTGCGTGGGGTAAGATTCAACTGGCCTTCAAGGCGTTTGGTATTACCTATCATTCTATTGCAGCTACTGACGACTATCTACGCTTATCTATGGATGCTGTCGCGGTAACTGTTGAGAAAAAGGGTTCTATGATTGCAGGAGACTTCCAGGGTGACGAACCTTTCTTAAAGTATCTTTTCGGCACGATGAAGGGTTTATTTGCGAATTATCGTTCTGATCAGCTTACACAGTTTGTTGAAGAAATTGAGGGTTTAGGTGAAATTACATTATCACATGTGGGCATGGAATTAGAGGACGAATTGAAGGCATCTAGGGTCGTAGATCGAGAGTTATTGGAGGTTAAATTAGCTGAAATTGAACGTGAGCAATCTGCACGTCAAAGACGCAAACACTATCAAAATCATTCTGCTTTTGAGCTTCATTCAAGCTTAAATCAGTTCAAACTTTTTATGAAAACAGATGATTAATTTCTGTAAAAAAAGAATCAAGAAAAGATATAAAATCTCTTCTTGATTCCACTCACGAAGTTAACTATTCCCCTTACAGAATAATCAAAGATAGTGTATACAAATAACGAAATAAAGGCAATTGTTATCTTGAATTGATTAAAACTCTATTAAAGACTTAGATGAGATATTGAAGAGCAGGTTAATATATACATTATCGAATATATAATAATAGGTTTAATAATAGATACTTAATAGGTTAATAGTAATGCTAATACGAAGATGAAATGAGGATTTTCTAAAAAATATGACCTTAAAGGTCTATGTAGTAAAACTTCTACTAGGCATTAGGTCAGTTTTACTGGAAATCCCTTGAAGCTCTAAGGTGTGAGGCATATAATGGAATTAAGCAATAAATAACCCAAATTTTTCAAGATACTTTCCTAGAGGTAACATTGATTACGTTAGTAATCATGTACCGATAGGAGAAGCTCTCTATTACTCCTGTTTTTTCGTTTGTATCGTTTATTCGTATCGGCGGGGGGCGCACCAAGCGTCCAATCAACATGCCCTTACACATGCTGACACCTATACGAACCTATACAAACAAATACAACATCGTTCTTCCTTACAACACAGAACCCAACTTCAAAACAGCTTAGAACCCAACAGCCAAAGAACCTCGTTCCTCGAAAACTTCATAGCTCTTTTCCTTCCTCTCTCTCAACAAGGAGGGGAAACCAATTGCAAGAAAAACCGTCAAAAAAACAAGCAACGATCTTTGACGATATTCTCGACCAACTGATCGAAAATCCACGGCAGGGGATAGCTGTTGTACTTCTTGGTTTGACTGGCATGGGCGTTTGGAAAAAAGACTGGCTTTTGTCTCTTTTGCCATACAGTCCAGAAACGATTCATCATTGGCTGACCATTTGCATTTATATCATTCAAATCCTAGTTGCTTTGCTGCTTTTCTTTCTGTTGATTCGATGGATATGTGCTATCTTTCGGATTCAGAGACATTTTGATTATGTTCAACTGTTGCCACATACGGATGATGGTGTTTCAAAAGAAATGCTGAGTCAGTTAATGCGGCGGATTCACGGAACAAAACGAAGATGGATAGAAAGGCTATTTCTTGGAAGAGAACGCTTTTCGTTTGTTATTCGTTACACCATTGATGATGAAGCAGGCGCGCAATATCGTTTCTATATTGGAGCTGAAAAGAATCAACTAGAGGCAATTAAGTCCAACTTTCACAGTGTTTATCCGAATCTGACGTTCTTTCCTGCAGATAACTTGGAGTTTCCAAGTAAAAAAGCAGTGGCAGGTCGTTTGAAATTAAAAAGCAATAACTTGAAAAAGTCATTGCCACTTTCACGCTACAAGTCAGATCAACTACCCGGAATCATTTCACATATGAAAGCTGATACGTGGTTGCAGGTGGGATTCACACCTAACGATGGGTGGAAGCTTCGAAAAGCCATTCAGAAGCTAGAAGAGGACTTGAAAGGGGATAAACCTTTTAGGGATCATTCAGCCTTTGATAAAGAAGAATTAGCAAGCCTAAAACATCGTTATTCTGGAAATGAAGTTGCCTTTGATTGTACGGTGTCAATCGCTTCCGAATACTACCCAGGTGTACCCGTTGTTAAAAGTATCGCAAACGCCATTCACTCCGTTCTAAACAATGTGAATGAACTGAAATATAAGAAGTGGAAAAAGGCCGTGCAATGGTATCCGACAGGAACGCCTTACAACATGACCTGGACGGGAAGTGAGCTTGCAAACCTTCTTCATTTACCGCACTTTGACGAACGAAACTTGATGCAGAAACTTGCGAAAGAAATACCACACTCCAAAAGGGGTGAAGAATTACTTCCAGATCATGTTCTAAGTAATGAAGAAGGTTCTGTCGATTTTGGTGTGCAGCATCATCAATTTGTTAAAAATCGTACCGTACGGATTTTAATGAGTGTCCTGCAAAAACACTGGTCCTTACTTGGTGTGACGGGTTCAGGGAAGTCAACGTTACTCAATAATGTGTTAATGAGTTATGTTCAGTCCTTTATCAAACACGGTAACGAAGGCAAAACGTCCCCTGGTTTCTCATTTGTTGACCCAGCAAGAAACACAGCCATGATTTTACTCAATCAAATGTTGAAAGCTGAACATGACGGGGCAGAGATTAATTGGAATAAAGTGCATTGGATCTCGTTTAAAGATACGGATTATCCACCGGCTTTAAATTTATTGCATCGTTTTCCGAATGAATCTCCTGAACGAGTGACACAAATTATTATGCGAATCATCAGTGAAAACTTCCAAGTGGCCAAACAAACCGAACGTCTTTTGGTGAATTGTATCAAAACGCTTGTATTGGACACAGGAGAGCGTCACACGATTTTAGGCGTAAAACCATTAATAAATGATTTTTCGTTCCGACAGCGCATTCTGAATCGTTTAGAAGATGATCCAGAAGCTTATGACGTATTAGATTTTTGGCGGAATGAAGCAGAAGACTTAATTGATGCCAGTCGCATTGCTTTATTTAATCGCTTAGATACATTTACCTCAAATCCATTATTACGCAGGATGTTTGGTCAAAAAGAGTTTACTCTTCCTATCCTTCAATGGATGGATGAAGGACATATTATCTTTTATGACTTTAGTGGATTAAGTGAAGAAGAAGCTGGATTGATTGGTGGATTTCTCACGTATTTGTATTACCGTGTTGCCGATACAAGAGGGGGAACACCTCTTATGCATCAATTTGTTTTTGATGAAGCCGCACGACTAGAGAAAATGACTATTCTTCCTCGAATTATTGCCGAGCAACGTCAAAAAGGACTATCGTTAGGGATTGGGACACAATCCATGCACCAATTGGATCAAGAGCTAAAAAATGCATTAAAAGAGGTGCAAGGTAACTTCTTTGTATGCAGGCAGGGGCCAGAAGGGGCGGCAGCAGCGAGTAAGATGTTTAGTGTTCCAGGTGCGAAAAAAGATCAACCTCTTTTTTCTGAATCCTATTTTACTAGCTTGCCAGATTTAGTTACCGTCATTCGTACACAAGACCAAATCAATGGTTCGAACGAAATCGTTCAATGTGTGGTTAAATTGCCACCTTTAGATCGTTACATGCCAAATGGACAAAAAGCTACGTTTAAAAACGAAGTAGAAGAAGCAAAAGCCAATGCCTGGACCGCACAAAAAGTAAAAGAATTGGCATCCAAAAACGGTTATCACAAATCAGAAGTTGATGTAATGATTCGTGCTTATTTACAAGGTGAAAAATACGTGCCTAAAAAGCAGTTGACAAAGGAAAAGAAAAAGCCGAGAGCTCCTTTACAAGCTCAACCAGAAACACCTATTTCTTTGCAAAAGAAACAGCGTGTAGATACTGAAAATGTAGATTCTGAGAAAGTAGTTGAAGTTGGACCGGATGTTACAAAAGAGACAGAAGTAGAAGTGAAGCCAGAACCAATTCAGCCAACTATCAAGCTTTCAAGGAAAAAACAAATAGAAGAAACGGTGTCAGAGAAGACAGAAAAACCTGCACAAAAGCAGCCGTTTAAACCGATGATTAAGCTTTCATGGGAGAAGTCTGTAAAGGCAGAAGGACAGTCGATGAAAGAAACGGCTACTGCTGTTGAAAGGATTTCGGAGGATAAAGAACAGATTCGAGAAATAGAGCCTACACCTATTGAACCTGCTGTCACTTTAAAACAAAAAACAGAAAAGTTACCAAAAGAACCACAAACTATTGTGTCATTACGAAAGAAAAAACCTTCAGAAAAGAATGAATAGAGACGGAAGGAAAAGAGGGAAAGTAAACGTTTTATGTGAAAAAGGGAAGACTTTTTACACATTCACGAAATTAACGTTCCTCTTATAGACAAGGGAGAGGCGAAACAGAATGAAAAAATATATCACGCTGAATGAACAAGATACAGACTTATTAATTAAACTACATGATTTTATCTATATTGATTCAAATTTTATTGTTGACCATATTTTAACGAATTACGCTGATCGAAAATATGTGATGCAACGCTTACGATTGCTTGAAGAATCGAAGCATATCAAGAGTTTCACTGTTCCAATGCCAGGATATGAGAAGCCAGGGAACTTATATACGTTGGATGCCTTTGGTGTTGAAATCGTAGAAGAGCTACAAGGGTTCTCGAAATGGCAGAAAAAATGGTCAACAGATGTGCCAGCATGGTATCAGCATCAGTTGATATTAAATCGTTTGGTTTTATCCTATAAGCAACAAGCAGAAGAACTAGGGCTTGCGGTTAAAGAGTGGATTCCAGAAGCGAGAGGAACGTTCCAATATGGAAAAAGTAAATCAGAGGTTATCAAACCGGACGGCGTGCTCGTTGTTGGTGAAGCTGATAGCGACCAAAATATTGGCTTGTTCGTTGAGCTAGAACGTAGTGTAGCTAAGCGTCAAAATACCATTCAGAAAATCATTCGTTACAATGACTTTTTGAAACGAGGAAAAGAAACGCTTGAAAAATACGATATGCATGTTGGATTTGAAGAACCTATTTTAGATTGGCGGGTCTTATTTATTGCAGGGAATGAAACGAATACCAAAAAAACCATGCGTGATCTCTTGAGTATTCCAGCTCAAGAACGAACACATATTAAAGTTCCTGTGTTAGCAGCTAATCTTGAAGAAACAAAAAAAGATGCATTTGGGGACATTTATCATTATGTATTTAGTAACTCGTCAGATGTAAAAAAAGGATTGTAAGGAGGGGGAGCTAGTGGTTCGCAGTTTATTTAAAACCCTTCTTTATATCGCTGGAATTTGTCTCGTAGGAAGTTTTATCCTACGGACATTCCCAGAAGCGAACGTACTTTGGGAAACCGGAAAAGATCAATTTTCGGTTTTCTATAACCAAAGCGTTGCAAGTTATGGGGTTACAGGAACAATTATTCTTATAGCAATTGTAGTCTTCTTGTTTGCTGGTAAAAAGTAAGGAGGAATGATGATGAGAAAATGGCAGAAGAAAAAGAAGCCTACTCCTAATGAACCGTCACAAGGGATAAAGGAAAGGGTGAAAGAAAAGGCCAGTACTTCAAAAAAGTATATGCCGAATTTGCTAAAGAAAGATGAAAAACAAAAAGAAAAAGATCAAGTTATCATCAAACGAGCCAATATGAAACGTTCTACAGCTACAACGATTGGAAGAGTCCTCATGATTGGAAGTATCGTGATTGTAGCGTTAGGTGTCTTTAGTGCTTTTCGACACAATCTCGTTCTTAGTAATTTAGAAGATCAAGTTTCAGCTCAACAACAAGATCAAAGCCCTAAAAAGAATCAAAATACTCAAAATATTTTGTCTATTGAATACTTTACTACTCAATTTATGCGTCATTACACAAGCATCGAACCAGGAGAGGACAAACAAAAGGAACGTGAGGAAGCTTTACAGAGCTTTCTAGCAACCGGTCTAGATAAAGATGCTGGAATCGATTATGCCAATGTTCCTGGTATTCAACGCTATGACAGTAGCGATGTGGTTTCCATTAAACAAAAAAATGACCATATTTCAGATGTATCTATCAAAGTCCATGTAACCTCGATTAAAGAAGTGGAAAAGAAATCAAAAGATAAAGATGGAAAAGAAAAAGTTGAGAAAAAGAATGAAGAGAAAAAGGCAACCATCTACTATTTGGTACGTGTATATGAAGATAAAAATGGTTATAGCGTCATTGATTTACCACAACCCTATATGCCAAAACAAAATCAACGCGTAACTGTTTCAGAGAATGAAGAAAACAAGAATACAGATGCGGTTGTCAATAATGAGGTTCAAAGCTTTTTAGAATCATTCTTTAAAACGTATACAGCGAAAGATCGAAGTGATGAAACAAAATTCTTTTTTAAAGATTCTAGTAAAGCTCAGTCTTTAAACGGACTAATGAATTATAAATCAATGAACAATGTATCTGTCTATGAAAAGAAATCGACTAAAGGTCAGTATATTGTCAGATGTTCAGCCAAATTAGAACAGCCTGTCACGGGTATTCAAAGCAATCACAGCTACGAATTTGCCATTCAACGTGACGGTCAAGATAAATTCGAAATTTTAACCATGAAACCTGTTTCTTACGAAATTAAATAAACTCTTAGGGGGATAAGAAATGCTTACAACTTTTTTACAATCATTTATGTTGGGTGATATCAATTTGCAAGGTGTTAGTAGTCAAGGTGACACCAATGTCATGAGTGTTATTCAAACCGTTTTTATCTGGGTATTGCTGTTTGCCATTATTGGTTCGCTAGTCGTGAAAAAGTATCGTGGGGCGCTTATGGTTCTTGTTTTCGGTGGAATTATTGGTGTATTTATCTATGGCCCAAGTAACATTATTTCTTTAGGTGATTCGCTCTTAAAATTCTTCGGTCTTTCAAGCTAAGGAGGTACATTCATGAGACGCATTACAGGATATTGTACCAATAAGATTTTTGCCATTCCAAACATTGTGAGAGGGCTAGCAGGGGGAAGGGAAAGCATTTCGCTTCCCTTTTCTGTGACTGTTACCCAAATCATTGTCATATTCGTTTTCTTTCTTCTGAGTATTCCATTCAGCATTTTAATGACACCCCTTATTCCCAACAAAATTGCACGTATCATTGTTGTTTGTATTGCAGCACCTGGATTTTTTGGTTATCTCTTAGGTTCTCAAACCAAAGAACATATGAACATTATTCGCTATTGGCAAGTGAAGTATAAAACGTTTATGGAGCCAAAAGAGCTTTTTCGATTTGAAGAAGTCGAACAAGCAAAAAAGATTACCTACAAACGCAAAATTCCTATTTATCGAAAATGATGTGAGGAGTGAATGTGAAAATGGATATTCAAAATGACATTGTAGCTGTTTGGCGAAATGTTGTCATAACAAGGGATGCACGGGAACAAGGATGGTTTAAATTTAGTGGGTTTCATACAAGTTTTGATTCAGAAGCACAATTAATGGCTCACTTTTCCGAATTGAAACGGTTGTTTAAAGAAATCAAACGAGAAATTCAATGTATCGTTGTCCCAACGCGGCAATCGATTGATGATATTCGCGAGAAATACTTATCGATGATTCGAGGTAACTTACGAGTCGTTGCTAGTTCACATATTCAATCCATTTTTAATTATCTTAAAACAAGTGATGAACTGGGTGCGGAAGAGCGTCGCTATGATTTTTACATCGGGGTTGAACTAGGTAAAAGTACGCTAGATGACGAAGCAGAGGATATGACGTACAGAGAAATGTACCAAGCCCTAAAAGATTGGCTTTCCTCTAAATTTGCAAAAATACGAGGAGATCATCATGTGTATTTAACAGAAGATCGTTTACGAAAAATCTCTCGTTCCAATAAAGAAGTCACGAAGTTTCTTGAAGGTTTACCCTTTTCGTTTACGCCTGTATCAACAGAAGGGATGACCAAGTTAATTCCATGGATTTTTAACATAGGGTTGCGCTTTCCTCCTAATTGGCAGAATTGGGAAGATCGTTTTACACCTATCTTCAATAAAAAAGGGGAGCTCATTGCTCGCATTCAAACGGAAGACGATGTGTTGAATCTTCAATTGACAGGGATTGAAAATCCTAAATCCCGTCGATATTTAACACTGCATCAAACAGACGCGAAAGGATATAACCATCAGACGCATGTTGCTTTCTTGCATATGGTGGGTATGCCAGAGGAAATTCATTTTCCAGAAACGCGATGGTTAGAAGCTTTACGGTCATTGCCTTTTGCGGTAGGTGTGAACTTGAAAATGAGTTATCAAGATGCAGACCAACGGTTGCGGAAGCTACGCCGTAAGAAATCAAATTTAGAAGATCAAGCGAACCATTTGAACGCCTTCGGAGAAGATGCAGGCTCAAACGTTTATCAAGGTATTTCACATGCTGAAAACATCATTGCTAACGTAGAGAAGGAACGAGAAGGCGGCTACTTAATGAGTGCTATTTTTTCGGTTAGTTCTTCTGATCGGGATGAATTAATGCAGCGTGTCAATGACTTGATTGATGAGTATGCAGGTATGGGAATTACACTTCAAAATACGTATGGTCTTCAATTACGAAGCTTGCTTGAATGCTTACCAGGTTCAAGACGCTATGTAACTGAATTTATCCAAGACGTAGACATTAATGCGGTAACAGCTAGCTTTTTTGGAAATCGACAAGAGCTAGGAGATGAATACGGCTATTATGCAGGAAGAACATTAAGTGGCACGGCTGTTTATGTATTGCCTGGTTTAGCTGCATCGGGTGCGGCTCTTACACAATCCCTTGTAACAGTGTATACAGGAAAAACGGGTTCTGGAAAATCAATGGCTGCCAATCGGGATATTTATGAAGCAGCTTTATCAGGAGCTAAAGTGTTATTGCTCGACCCTAAGTCAGAGAGAAAAGACATTTGTAAATGGGATGAAAAATTAACTGAATTGGGAAGTGAGCTTAACTTTATTTCTTTTTCGACAAAAGATGAAGATGCAGGGAAATTAGACCCGTTTCTATTATTTGATAACAGGGCCGAAGCTGTCGAAGTTTCCCGAGAAATAATCTATTACTTGTTAAACATTAATATTCGAAATGATAGTGCAAAAAGTTCGATTGTGACAAAGGCCGTTAAGCGTGTCGGTCAATTGGCAGAGCCTTCTATTCGATTTGTAAAAGATGAATTACGAAACCTAGTAAAAGAAAGTGAAACCTTACCAGAAGATCATCGACCAATGGCATTGGAGTTAGCTTCTATTTTAGAAGAATTTGAAGATGTGTCACTGGCTCGTTTGATCTTTGGAAAGCGTATGGATGATGAAAACGTCTTGAATTATGCGAATCAATTCAATGTGTTACAAGTTGATAATCTACAGTTACCGAAAAAGAGCACGCCATCAGAAGAGTATACAGAGGCTAACATTGTGTCAGTAGCGATTCTGTTTAGTCTTACAGCCTACATGATGAAGTTTCTACGAATGTTTCAAAATGAATTGACGGTTGTTGCGATTGACGAAGCGTGGAACTTCTTCCAAAATCCAGCAGGGGAGCGTTTGATTGATCGTTTATTCCGTGAGGGACGTTCCTTGTTTTCACCGATTTATTTAATGACTCAAAACTTAATGGATATTCCAAGCAGTATGCGAGGTCAGATTGGTACAGCATATTGCTTCCGTACAGATATACCAGAAGAGATTGAAACGATTCAAGAGTTTATGAAATTAGAGGATAGTGCAGGTCTAGAAGATATGATGCCTAAAATGCAGTCAGGTTACTGCTTGTATCGTGACTTGCATCAACGAACAGGCGTAATGCAGGTTCGTATTTTACAAGAACATCTATTTGATGCATTTGACACGTCTATAGACGTCAGAGAGCTTGCAAATCAAGCGTAGAAATAAAGCCTTCGTTTATATATGACACGGAGGGTGGGCCTTTTAAAAGGTTTAGAGTAAAGGAGAATAAACATGAAAAAGATACTAACCTTTATTTCGATCATTTCAATTGTGGGTGCACTTGCAGGTTGTGGGAAAGAGGAAGCAACTACAGAGCCGAAGCCCAAAACATGCGAGCAAATTGAGCCTTGTAAAACGGCTTTGCAATATGCAACTTATTATGAACAAGGGGCAGCAGATAAAGCATTTAAGATGGAATTAGATGATGATGATGGAAGAAGTTATGAAGATATAACAGATGCAAAAGAAAATATAGCCGGTGATTACAAGCAATACCAACATAAGAGGATTAAAAAATATGGATTATTAGAATATGAGTTGTCACCTCCAAAAGAATATCTTTATAAGTTCAGATTCAAGGATATGAGAAACAATGAAAATAAAAATTTCACTGTGCGTCTTGAAAAACAAGGTAAGAGATATTTAGTAGATCAGTATTACGGGGGAGCATCTAAAAATGATGTAACAGTAGGAGGGGAGATAGTAAATCATAAAACATACTATTCAGCAGGATTGACACAGCAGGAAAAAACAGAGCTAACACCTTTACCAATTGAAGAATAAGGGGGTATAGGGAATGGGAAAAAGCCTATGTAACAAATTGATGTTAATCATATTAATGTTGTTTATGTTGTGTCCTGTTTCATCTGTTTCAGCTGCAGCACCAAATGTTATGGATGAGTTAATGCCACAAACAGATTTACCGCAAACAAATGCACCTTTACTTCGTTACAATGAAGTACCATTAGAAAATTATGATATTGATATTTATAACAAGGATGACCAAGACAGTCATTGGTATGATTCAATCAATGTTTTTAAAGTAGATGAAAAAATTTATGATAACATCGCAGCTTTACAACAACAGATACTAAGTGGTATTTGGTACGGATATTTGGTGGTTGTAAATTTCGGAATTTTCTTGATGGAACAGGCATTTACCTTTGACATTATCGATAGCATGTTATCTTATGTTTCCACCTTTATAGCAGAAGCTGGGGGGAGTTATGGTATTGGTCAATTCATGGGGTTCATGATGATAATGGTAGCCGGTTGGTTGGTCTATTCATTTGCTAAAAGGCAGTATCGTGCTACTCTATCGGGGTTAATTGTGGCAGCTATCTTATCAGCCGTTTTCACCGTTTATGTGCAAAATAGTGATCAGCTCTTAGGTCAATTAAATAATGGGAGGAACGCTCTTACTTCCGCCGTTCTTGGAGCATCGACTTATTCATTAGGGAATGATTCCTCCAAAGAAAAGAGTGCAAAAGATCAAGCGAATACCAACTATACCAATGAAGATTCGGTTCGTTATGGTTTATCCCAAATTCGCAATTTGATGCATGATTTATTGATTGTAAAACCTTATCTGTTACTGGAATTTGGTACAACGAATTATGGTGTGATTGGTGGAGGAAAAGCTAAAAATTCATCACCTGCACAAATAAAGAAGGGGAAGGAAACTGTTAAAGAATTATTAAGTAAAAAGCCAGGTAGTGATAAAAGAAAAGCTTTTGTTACAAAGAATGCTAGCAATTCTCTTTTTGCACCAGAACATACAAATAAGCGTATTGTTTTATCACTGTTAATTTGGATTCCAGCACTTGTTATTCTTGTAATGGTCAGTTATTTAGCTACATTCATTCAAATCTACGGTGTTGGATTCTTACTTACAGCTATTACAGGGGTATTTGTCTTGTTTCTCAGTATCTTCCCAGCACTCCGGTCATTTGCAAAACAATTTACATTGAAATTGCTTGGATTCTTGATGATGTGTGTAGGACTTACCGTTCTATTGGTTTTACTGTTTAGCTTTGTCAATATCACATACAAAGTAGCGAGTGAACATAATTGGACCTATGCTCAGATAATTGTAGCCGTTCTTATCATTGTAGCTGCCCTGTTTGCTCTTCAAAAACAACTCTTTGGCTATAAGATATACAACCAATATAAACAGCAAGTAAAGCAAGCTTGGAGAGAAAAAGTAGATGCGATTACGTATCGAGATCAGCAAAGACAATACGCAAGAGTAGAGCCATTTTATACAGGTTCGAATGTTCATTCTACCTCCCTAGCTAGTCAGCCAGGAACAACAGATTCACAGATTCGTAGACGGATGCAGGAGACAATGGAGAAACAAAGTAATAAACCTACCCTTCGTCGTAATCAACCAATTGAACAGGCATCAACTGGTACTGATGACACTAGGGCAACGAATAAAATTAGACCATTTAGAAAATCACAAACAAGTGATAAGCAAACGATATCCAATGAAAATGGTGTAATCCCTAACCCTCATAAAAATATTAAGAGTAATGATGAGGGTGACAATCATAACAAGGCTGTATCTGGTCAGATGGTTAAGCAGCAACGAAAAAATCAAAATCATGCACCATTAAAAGCACAACCGAAAAGTCCAGAGAAGCAAGCATCTATGAACGACAATAACTCTACTTCTGGAAGTCAAAGTGAACAGGTTATGACAAAGGTACGCCAACAAGAGAATCAAGAACATGCACCGATAAAACAGCAGCCACAGCAAGAAACATCTCCTTCTACTCAATCAAGTAAAGTCATCGAACAAATGAGAAAACAGGAAGCACGTACAGAACAGCAAAAAGCACCTATTCAACAGCCTAACAGACCATTGGTTCCAACAAATGGTGAGATTTCAACCAAACAATTTAATCAAGAAAAGGCGCCATTAAAAGCAAAACCACAGCCACCAAAAAACCAACAATTTGAAAAGCAAAGAAGACGACATCAGGCGCAACAAGAGATTCAAGAAGGAAAAGAACAAGTGTCTACTTCCAACGAAAGTGATAAGGAGTATATAGACCGTTCTAAAGAATTAGAGCAAATGAGACGGCAATCCCAACAAAAATAAAGGGGGGGTATAATCATGAGTGTTCGACAAAAGAAATTTATTGTTTTATTAAGTGTAATCGTCTTTTTAGGCATTATGATTAGTGCCTTTACCTTTAAACAACGGCCTGCTTCTTCCTCGCAAGAGGAGAGGCAAGCTCCTTCTTCTGAATCTGTACAAGAAGAGAAAGAGGTAATGATTGAAGGTAAGGAAAATCCATATGACCAAACCCAACGAAATACAAAAGAAGATTTACAGAGTACAAAAGAAATTGCAACTGAATTTGTCAGAGCCTTTGCAAGTTTTAATGGGAAAAATCCTTCTGAACATATTGAAAAAGCAAAGCCTTATATGTCAGAGGAAATGTATCAAAACTATAAGAATCAAAAAGAACGTGGAACATTAACCTATGATAGAGTCGTGCCAGAAACCCTTCAAACAACAGAGGTTTCAAACGATGATTCGGACGTTATTCAATGGAATGTTGTTATGCAAGGGAAAGTATATGATGTAGAGGGAAAGGCACAACCAGAGGAAGATTGGTACTTGGTTACACTCAAAAAACAAGATGATGGATATAAGGTGGTGGGTGTGCGTGTCAACTTACCGAATTAGACCCATTCAACAATTAAATCGTTCTGCTAAACGAAAGTCTAAGATATTACTAGCTATTATCGCAGCTTTATTAGCTTTGGGCGTGGTATTTGGTGTTATGGCTATGGTAAGTGTGTTTGGGATGATTCTACCTGATCAGGAGGAAGCAACAGGCGTTGACGGTGTAGGAGTGAATATTGGAGATATTCAAATATCAAAAATCGGGGAAGGGCAAATTCCAAAAGAATACATTGAAATTTATAAAGCAGCAGGAGAAAAATACAATATCCCCTGGACACTCATTGCCGCGATTCACCGCGTCGAAACGAACTTTGGACAGGATCTAAATACATCATCAGTTGGGGCAATCGGACACACACAGTTCATGGTAAAAACGTGGGTTGGATGGTCTTATCCAGGCGGTACAAGGCTAGGTGATGCTGCTATTTCAAAAGATGTTTTGATGAATCTATCCATGATTAAAAAATACGGTGGATTCGGTGTTGATGGGGACGGGGATGGAAAAGCAGACCCTTATAATGTGACGGATGCCATGTATTCAACAGCAAACTATCTGAATGCTAATGGTGGCGCCTCTGGAAATTATCAAAAAGCTGTATTTGCTTATAATCACGCTACGTGGTACGTATCGCGCGTTATGGGATTCATGAATGCCTATTCTAGTCGTTCTGTTGAAGCTGTTTCCATAAAAGGTGGTTCTGCAAAAGGTTCCGCAGCCATTGAAAAGGCAATTCAAGTTGGCTCTTCTATAGTCGGAAAAAGCCCATATGTGTGGGGCGGCGGACGAAATCAGAGTGATATCGCTGCAAGGAAGTTTGATTGCAGTTCCTATGTAAGATGGGCATATAGTTCAGCCGGTGTAGATTTAGGGCCAGTAAGTGCTACTACAACAGATACGTTAATCAAGCGTGGTAAAGTCGTAAAAGCAAGTGAAATGAAGCGTGGAGACGTCATTTTCTTTGATACGTATAAGATCAATGGACACGTAGCTATTTACCTGGGAGATGGAAAATTTCTTAATGACAGTAGTTCACAAGGGGTTTCTATTGGTGATTTAAATAATACGTATTGGAAAGCAAAATTCAACGGAAATGTTCGACGGGTAGCCTAACTTTAAATAGGGAAGTGAATAAAATGAATGAGGAAAAAATAGCAGCCATTAAGTTAGAAATAAAAGAAAAGATCAACGTATTCTGGTCTGAACATTGGCTGCTTACATCAGCGATGATTTTGTTTTTTGCTTCATGTTATTTGTTCAATTTAACTCATAGTGGATTTTTGTATCTACCTATGATTGTTTCTGGATGGGTAGTGGTGATGTTTGCTTTAAAATATAAAAGTGAGCATTCGCTCTTTTCCTCAAAATCTTCTCAAAAAAACATGCAGCAAGAATCTTCTTATGAAACGTACACAGTGTTACGCGTGTATACGAATGACCCAGACTTTCAAAATTATATGCAAAATCAAGAATATTTTCACAGTCAACACGTTCAAATGGAAAACCGAGTGATTGACCATAGTCAAGATATTGAATCTCAAATTATGTTTATTCGAAAACCGGATTTTGCTTTTTGTTATCACTTGTTGATGGACAGAAAAAACGAAATGTATTTCATTGGTGAATACGTGTAAAAAGAGATCCATTCTCCTAAATAAAAAATATGATGTTACTGAGAAGCTCTGTGACGCAATTAACCTTTGTATTACGGGTAATTATTTATCTGCTTTAAATTTGATTGCTTCTTACGATAATGTTTAAAAGTAATTATACAAATTAAAACAAGAAATTTTAAAAACTTATAATAACAGGAGGTTCTTTTATGTTGTGTCGAGGTACATTAACAAGAGTAGAAATTGTAAAAGAGTATGATATAGCTCCTATTGCTCATGTAAAGCTTTTAGCAGGTCAAGAAAAAAAGAGTTGCACTAATGATAAATTAGAGCATAGATATTATTGTTTTTCTTATAAACATAAAAAAGATAAAAATAAAAGTGGTACTTTTATTTGTGGAAAGCATGCAGCAGACCATTTCCTAGAACTTTTAAATCATAAAGAAATTCCTCTTTTTAACCCTTTATCTAGTGAGAGAGTCAGTCATGGTGGGGGATCTGGTAAGGGAGATGTAACTAGAGATACGAGAGAATGGAATCCGATAGCAAAAGAGCTATCTAATGCTATTAATTTTTTAATTATATCCTGGAACAAACCTCCAAGAGATGTATTAAGTGATATTAAGAAGAGGATAGAAGCTGCTCCAATGCAAAAACCTAAATTAAACGACGTGAAAGCAGTAAATACAATTGTATCTTACGATAAAAGGAAGAGGAAATTATCAGATATGATAGAAGAACTACGTAAAGATAATCCTTCCTTAAAAGAGTATAGTTTTGGACGCTTGAATCAAATATTAGCCAATGAGGATAAACCATCTTATTTTAGTTAACTTTATAGAAAAATTGATATTATTTATAACGAGTTAAAGAAATAAAAGTTCACAAACAGTGAACTTTTATGGCATAATAGTAAGAAGAGAAGGGTGTTAACATCATTTCAATATTATGTTAATAGTATGTTTACTTATGCCCTGGTTAAATTAAGTTTCAAAAGTTAATTTAATAATAAAATAAAAAAGAAACGAATGATTCCAGTCATTCGTTTCTCATAGCAAAATATCTTGATGTTTAGTTTTGGGTTAATCATTCACCCTGAATTAATTTTATTTTTTGTAATATTTTTATTTTCTACATTATGATTCCAGTCGTCATGTAGAAAGCGTATGGAACTATTTTAATTTCGCAGATTAAGATAGTTCTTTTTTTGATGAGTTTTTCTTTTCATTGGCTAAAGTATTAAAGTTCAATCCGAATAATATAAGGGTATCAGGCGTGTTGATTTTATCAATTTGTACAAGCTCAGAGCAGTCTTTTATTAATCCTATTAAAGTAGCCAATATATTTAATCCATCTATCAAATTCATAATTTTATCCCCTTTGTAGTTCAGGGGATAGATTCAACCAAAACTAATTCATAGTGTGTGGTTCTATTCTAACTGAGAACTTAGAGTACTGACAAGTTTTTATTTTTTATTTAATGTAAAAAAATGTAATAAAAGTGTCATAAATATGTGGAATAACATGTAGAATAATATGTCATAAATATGTAGAATAATATGGAAAATAAAAAACATTTAGACAAATTTCGACAATTAATTGAGGTTGCAAAAAAACTATTTTCTATAATAGAGGTTAAATACAAAACTGCTTTCCTAAAATATAATCAAAAGTCGTTCTAAAAGTAATAGCTTCTTTATAGAACGACTTTTTTAAATTCAAATCCTTGTAAATATTAAATACTAATTTTTTTGAAAACAAGTTAGTATTTAATATTTAGAAAATCTATTTACCACTTAAATCTTTGTTTTTAATAATAAATTGCTCAAATTTAGCTTTTAAAGTATTAATAAAGTAAATTTACGAGACAATAGACATAAGGGATTTTTTAAAACTTTGTAGATATTTATAATTTCTCCCTTGAAAGACACTGCGTAAAATAAGCATCTTTTGTAATAAATGAATATAGTTAATTTGAGCGTCTGAAAAATTTAGATCATTTATATCTTTTAGCTCATCTTGCAGTCTTTCCACTAAACCATCTGAAAGACTAATTAAATTATTTCTAATAGAGGTATTTCTATTAACCTTAAAAATTAAATTTAATATATTTTCACTTTTATTAGCAACTCCTGTATCAATTATCTGGTCAATTATCTCATTTATAAATTCAGGGATATTCCCTTCAAATAATGCACTAATTTCCTTGACTATCTCTCTATATTTTGGATTTGTTCTATTATTTAAAACTTCTTTTAATTCTATTATAAAGTCAAGTGAACCTTGGGGATTTTTTCCTAATAGATTTTTCAATAATGTCTTTATGTTTCTGTTATTTATAATTTTCTTAATCACTTCTAGTTCGCTACTTTTTGAGAGTAGGCTATTTATTAATTCTAAATCATCGAGGGTTGTTTGTTCAACAAGGTCTTTTATTTCTGGTTTTGAGTGAATAATTTCTACAATATCTGTTAAATCTCTTTCTTGTCGAACTGTTGTAAGAATATTTTCCAATGCTTCAACTAATTTGTACTGTTCGATAATTTGTACGATCTGTACTTTTATCTGGCTACTTAAAGACTGATTTTTTGTTTTGATTAATGTGGATACCAAATGATAATCGTTATCTTTTACCATACTTTGTAACATGTTTGCTCTTAACTCTTTTGATTTTTCTTCTGCTAATTTACACCTGTATAATTTACATACTTCAATTGTTTTTTTACCTTTATCTGTTACACCAACAAAGAAAATGCCATCTTCTATTCTAATATGTTGTTCATAGTGATCAAGATAGGCATGAACTATGGAAACATTATTAGTGTCTATTGGATAAAATATACTTTGTGGATGGATAAAATTATTTACTACATTCGTTTTACCTTTGCATGTATTACAATTAGAACATGATATGGTTAAGTTAAGTGGAGCGAAAGTGTACTTAGGATAATTACTTTTATCTATTATATGTTCTATTGGAATTGAGCTAGTACCGAGATTTAATTCAGTTTTACAATAAAAGCATTTTTCATCGTTTAAATCAATTAAATACTCTCGTACATTCCTCTTTAGTTCTTTAAATATGCTATTGTTCCACAGGTTAAAATCGACAAAGTTAAAATTCTCTTGAATGAGCCTTATTTCCGCGTTTGTAAAAACATAAGGTATATTCAGCAATATTTTCTCATCTTCAAAAACATAGAGCAGACTTTTCATTTTTCATAATCAAACCTATCAAATATTATTTTAATTACATCTTTTAATGGATCGACTTCCTTTAGATTTTGGTTTATATCACTAAGCTTTTTTAGTTCTTTTTGAATATTTATTTTATCGATCTCATTCATACTTATTTTTTTAAGGAACCCATCTATCTCATCAGCAATATATAAATTTCTCGTGGTCACAACTCCAAATATATTGTATAAGATATCCTCTACGGACCATCCAAATGTATTCTCATCATGAAGTTTTGCTTCCAATCCTTTTTTATCTTTGGAAAAATTAAGAGATATTATTGTGGATGATCCAGGTTCCAAATCAGAAATCATAAAATGTGAATGGGTTGCAATTAAGAAATGACAATTTTTATACTCCTCAAAGATTTCTTTAATATATTTTATATATTTAATTTGCCAATTGGGATGAAAGCTTATTTCTGGTTCATCTAGCAATATTAGCGATCCATAATCTATGTGTGATAATATGTTTATCATTGAATAAAGAAACTGTTTTTCACCAGAACTAGCATTATCAAATCCATATGGAGAATCTCCATATAATAATAAATTAGGTTGAGATAGTATATTTAAACTTACTAATGTATCTAGAAAATCAGAGTGTTCAGATAATATATTATTTTTATAAGGGATTTTAAAATCTATAGAGTATTTAATTACAAGAAAACGAGAATCTTCTTCTAGGTTTTTTGGATTAAAATCTTTTTTTACGAAATTGATTAACTTTTCTATATAGTCATCGCTCAGTTTTTTTATCTTATCTGATCTATAATCAAACCTACGCCTTTGCTTTGCTATTTCAAGATGAATTTTCTGTATAATTTTTTCTTTATCAAATAATTGTTTGCTTTTGAGCCTAAAGTATATATCCATGACAGGAGGTAAAGAAAGAAATTTCATAACGGATTTTAATTTTTTAAGGAAGACTTCATTAGTTGTTTTTTTTATTAAAATATCAATGATTTTTTTAGTTATGGAGTTGACAAAAGTTGCGTTACTAGTTTGCCTTGTACCAAGGTAATAATATATATCATTCAAATCTCTACTATCATTAAATACAAATTTATCATTAACCATAAAAGAAATCGCAAGGATTCTCTTAGGTAAATCAATTTCTTCAACACTAATTATGTCTTCGTCTTTTCGTATCTCTAGGTCCTCTTCATACGTTATTTCATAAAGTACTTTTCCGATCTTGTAACTTAAATATAGACCCTTTTCAAAAGTGTTCCTCTTCATTTTATTATCTGAAGTCTTTAGTTCGTTAATAAATCTTAAAGTTTCTGATATCTCAGAAAGGAGACGTGTCTTCCCCGTACCGTTTGGGCCAATTACTAAACTGGTAAATACAATATCATCGTACTTTTTATCCTTATCCATAAAACGCACATGTATTTTTTTATTTTTATATTCCACTAATCTAAAATTATCTTCCATTTAAATCCACCTATTCTTTTATATTTCAAAGAACTTTAATTTAACTTAATAGAGGAAAATTTAATGGTTATTAAATAAAGTCCGTTGTGAATATTTTACCATTTTTATAGATTAATATGTATATATTTAGACCATAAGTAATCATATATTGGGATTTGAACTTATTAAAAGAAATAGCGTTATAAATAAGTATTCATATCTAATATATAATTAAGTTGCTTTTCAAAATATTAAATCATGTAATTATATGGCATAATATAACTATTAATCATAATTTAATATAATCAAACAGACATAAGAATTGAATTGATCTCATGCTAAAACTGCATTACAGTTGCGGATAAGCGTTCCAATTATATTTTATTTTTCTTTAATGTTTTTAATAATATTAAAGTAGCTTATTTGTATACATAATACCTAAAATATATTTTTATATAAGAAGGGAAACTATGGAAAATTTTAATTATTTAAATTGGTGGTTTGGTTCGTGGGAGGCTTGGGGTGCCAAACATACCTCCGATGTTTTGGCAATCATGTTTGGGTTAACGGGAACAATCATTGCATTAGTAGGGTTAATAGCATTATTTATTTCACTTAATACACAGCATATTCTTCAAAAATGTAGAGAATTATATTGGGAAATGGTTTCTATTTCCTATAAAGAAGAAATTTATGATAATTTTCAAAATAGAGAAAGACACTATAAAGAATTAAGCGAGTTGGACAATGAAAATAGCTTAGATAAAGGATACTTTGATAAAGGAGAATCATGGTTATCTGATGATATAAATTTCTATCAACAAAATTTTAATGACTTTTATGACAAATATAGACTTTACAAAGAAATTTATGAAAGTGAGCCTGAAAACTTTTTTACAAAGAGTATAATTAAAACTGCGCAATTAGCAATTATATTAGTTATAATTGCGTGGGTTGCTTTACTAATTTACTTTATACCTTATTTTTATATAGGAGAATTTTTATTTTTACTATTTTCAGTAAGTTCTTCTATATATATTCTTTATCGTTTTAGTAACTACTTAAATCAATTAAAAACTGTTATAGCTGATAATTTAAATAATCCTGATGATTTACTGGATGTATCTAAAATTGATAAAACAAATATAAATACATATGCTTTGTTACTTCCTAACTTAAAGTTAATAGTTGAGGATCATTTATATGATTGGGAGGACCGTGAAACAGGAGAGCTTATAGATTTATTTGGGAAAACATTTTATTTAAGTACCCCTTACAAACCGAAAAATATCAGTGTAAGATATGTTGGACTTCACGCTTACCATGTGAATGCTCAATCTACTGAAGATTGGGGAGAAATTGGAAGTTCGAGCTATGTAAAACTGATAGAAAATAAAATATTATATAATTTTTATGTCTTTGGAAAACAGAAATTTAACTACAAGATTTTACACGTAGAAGAAGATGAATGCCTATCTTTTGAAGACTACAAGGAGAATGCAGGAATTCAAGTAACTTTTTTAGACGATTCGGATAAATATCATTATACTGTTTATTTTAACTTTAATCTTAAACGTACGGTAATGCCATCTTTGCCTTATCATGAATATCTCCCTGCTAAGATTGTAAAAAGTCACTTTTATTAATAATAGAATTTAACTTAAACAGGAATTATTATATTAATTGTTCTAATTAAGATTAATAACATAAATTTATTTGCTATGTATATCATTTATATAGTAATTAGTATAGAAAGTTGGTAGGTGGAAATTGCGGGACTAATTACAACGATAGTCACAAGTGGGGTAGTTTCAAGTTTAATAACAATAGGGTTACAAATGTTTTTAAAAGGGAGAATAAACTATCATTTTAGTAAGAGGCTTGACTCATTTAAAGAACAATTCAGTAATCAAGCTGAAATCAGAAAGATGGATATTGACAAACAACTCCATGATTTTACGCTTTATTCAACAAAAAGACATGAAATTCACCCTGAATTGTTTAAACAAATTTATAAATTAAATGGAGAGTCCCACAGACTTAAAGCAATCAAAAAGGACAGCCGTTATTATAACGGCTGTCTTTTTTAGCAAAGTTGAACAACTAAATAATCTACATAGTATCTAAGGAATAAATACTTTGTTCGCTAATCATTATCTACTCTATTAGTGTTACCGTATGAATACAAGCTTTATGCACATTGTGGAGCTATAAATGAAAGTATGGAATATGGCTAAACTCACTATATTAGTTGTTCTTATAAACTTTCCTACCTACACAATAAGGACAATTCCTATGTTTGGATTTTGTTCTAATTGCTACTTTCGTTTGCCACTTATGTCCCTGGTCACAACGCCACCATACCTCCTTATTTGAATAACGAGAAATATCCTCGGGGGTTAAAGGCTTATTTTTTTCATAATCCCACTGTTTTGCTACTTCGGGTTCTAAAATAGCTAAAGAATGTTCTGGTGCTACTGTTGTACGCTTAACCTTAGGACAATGAGGGCAGCCCCGGTATTTAAGAGTTGTTCTGCTTGTTACTTTGGACTGCCATTCATGTCCCTTCTCGCAACGCCACCATGTCTCTCTTGTTGAATAACGAGAAACATCACTAGGGGTTAAAGGCTCATTTTTTTCATAATCCCACTGCTTAGCTATTTCGGGTTCTAAAACAGCTAAAGAACGTTCTGGTGTTACTTTTGCACGCTTAATCATAGCACAATGAGGGCAGTCCCGGTGTTTAAGTTTTGTTCTACTTGTTACTTGGGCCTGCCATTCATGTCCCTGATCACAACGCCACCATACCTCTCTTTTGGAATGACGGGGAACATCGTTAGGCGTTAGAGGTTTATTCTTTTCATAATTCCACTGCTTTGCAAGCTCAGGTTCCGAAGTTGATAGAGAACACTCTAAGGTTGCTAAGTTAGCAGCACAATGAGGGCAGTTCCGGTGTTTACGTTTTGTTCTACTTGTTATTTTGGACTGCCATTCATGTCCCTGATCACAACGCCACCATACCTCCCTTATTGAATGAGGAAAAACACCATTAGGGGTTAAGGGCTTATTTTTTTCATAATCCCACTGCTTTGCAAGCTCGGGTTCCAAGGTTTCCAAAGAACGCTCTAAAGTTACTAAATTACCAGCACAATATGGACATCCGGTTCCTGATGAACTTCTGTGTGAAATACTAGTTTTCCACTCATGTCCTTTTTTACATTGCCACCATACTCTTTCACGAGAACCAGCGAATACACCTTCAGGAGTAAGAGCTCCATTCTTTATAGGGTGCCATTCAGTAGCTAAGTTAGCATCGACATAAATCAAACTCTTTTCTTCTGTTACATATTTTGCACGCTTTAAAGCTTCGTATCTATATTTTGAGACTGGTCGGTCCTGAAGTTTATGAATTGGATATTGAGAAATATTAGCATGAGTTAAAAAAATATCATGTAAACCATAGATACATTCTTCAAGTGAGGAATCATTTCCTAGATTTTCCCTAATAATAGTATGCCAAACGTTTCTAAATTTAGTTTGTTTAGTACTCTTTAAACTTTTTTCTTGTATGCGAATTAAAGGAATATTTCTTTCTAACATAAACTTATTCTTCTGTTCATCTTTTTCTTTTTTGTTTTCATGATAGTATGCTCCATCATATTCAATTGCTACATTGATTTCTGGTATATAAATATCAATTTCAACGCCTTCTATTTTGTACCTGTTTTTGGTACATGGAAATACATCTTTAAGAGTCAAATAAATAATTTGTTCAGGAAAAGATGTTCCTGTACCAAATGAGCAGTGGGGACACCCTGATTTTTTTCGTGAATTAGGTGATGCTTGCCATTCGTGCTTTCTTTTGCATTGCCACCATACCTTTTTATCAGAGCCTGCTACTACATCAGCAGAAGTAAGAGCTCCATTCTTTATAGGGTGCCATTCAGCAGCTATTTCAGGAAAACGTGTCGCTAATGAGTTTTGAGGAGTTGCATAACGATTGGAACAGTAGGGACATCCAAGTCCTTTATGACGATCAACTACTCTTCTTTCCCATTCATGCCCTTTTGGACACTGCCACCATACTGTTTTGCCCGACCCTGCTACTACATCATCAGGAGTAAGGGTTCCATTTTTAGTAGGGTGCCACTCTTGAGCAAGAGTTGGGTTGGATGCTGTTAAATTATTGTCTAAATGAACTTGCTTATTTTTACATATAAGACATCCACTACCTCTATTACGATTGTTTACTTTTGCTTGCCATTCATGCCCCTCTTTGCATTGCCACCATACTTTTTTATCAAATCCTGCTACTACATCATAAGGAGTAAGAGTTCCATTTTTAGTAGGGTGCCACTCTTGAGCAAGAGTTGGGTTTATTGTTGCTAAACAATTATCTAAATGAACTTTTTGATTCACGCATATCGGACAGCGTCTTCCTTTCTTATGACGTTCTTTTATAACAGCCTGCCATTCATGTCCCTTTTTACATTGCCACCATACTTTCTTATGTGAACCTGCCATTACATCTTGCGGGGTAAGATTTTCGTTTTTAGTAGGATGCCACTGGAATGATAATTCTGGATTATTAGTATAAAGGCTATTTCCTGCCCATACACGTTTATTTGAACAAAAAGGGCAACCTGTTTTACCCTTACCTGTACGCTGATAAACATTAGTAATCCACTCATGACCATTCTTACATTGCCACCATATTTTTTTATCGGATCCGGGTGTAACATCCTTTGCAGTAAGAGTTCCATTTTTGGTCGGATGCCACTCTTGAGCTAATTCAGGATATAATGTTTCAAGACAGTTATCCAAATTCACTCGTCTTCCCGAACAATATGGACATCCGTTGCCATCTTTACGACTTTTTACAACAGCCTGCCATTCATGCCCCCCTTTGCATTGCCACCATACTTTTTTACCAGATCCAGCCACTACATCTTGCGGAGTAAGATTTTCATTTTTAGTGGGATGCCACTGGCTAGCGATTAAAGGATTTTTATTAGCTAGTGAATTTAATCCTAATGTGTTTTTTTTAAAACCCATATATTACTCCCCTCTCTGTTTATTAAAAGAAGAGGCTACCTTATAAGCAGCCTCTCCTTGAGAACATCACACATGTAGAAGTATAGACAATTTCTCAACGGTCTCTAACAAATGATGTTTGCGATTAGCATTCTATTATATTCATTTATAGTAATTGATTATAGTACAATGAATCTATAAAATGTATTTTTTTTCTTATTATACAGGATGTATAAAACTCATATATAGGTAGAATTCCACATATTAAGATGATATAATTTTCATTAATCGAAAAATGAGGTGTCTTCATGTCACAAGATCCAATAAAACAACAGGTGAAAAAATTAAAGAAAAAAGCTGAACAGAATCGGCAAATGCATTTCAGCATTAGTAAAACGGCAAACGTACTGAACAAAATACTTCATGCTACCGCTTTAATTGGTTCTTCTATAACGGCTATTCTTACTTTTGCAGAATTTGAAACATTTTTACCTTGGCTATCATGGTTAACCGATGGAACCTATAAATTAATTATTGGACTTTTTGCTGGTTTGATTTTTATTATCACCATATTAGAAGAGTATCTTGGGTTAGGAAAAAAGGCTGCTGCACATGAAACTATAGGGAAACAGTTAACAACATTCATAAGAAAAGCAAGTACTTTGGAAACTTATGAAACTCTCACACAAGACCATATGGATAAGGCAGTAAGTGATTATAGTTCCATTAATGAAAGTGCACCTATAATCCCTGATAGGGTCTTCCTTAGAGAAAAACAACGCCTGTGCATAAAAATTGATGTTAGTAAAAAACTTGAACAAACTCCTCATATGTCAGTACGCTTATATCTTATTAAAATGAAATTAAAGCAACTTTTCTCTTCAAACCAAACTTAAAATGAAAATAGGGAGAATTAAGATGACTAAAGAGTATTCTACTTGTTCAGTGTTAATATTGTTGAGTGGAGGAATAGATTCTTCAGCATTAGTGCAATACCACATTTCTCAAGGAGAAAAAGTTGAAGCAGTCTTTTTTGATTACGGACAAAAGAGCTGTAAACAAGAGCTCTTATCTGCCAAAAAAATCAGTGATTATTATGGCATAAATCTTCATCATAAAGAATTGGGATTTAAACTCAGTGATTATAAAGGTGAATATTATTGCCGAAATAGTCTTTTTATTTTAGCTGCATGTGGATTTTTAGAAAAGCCTACATCACTAATTTCTATTGGTATTCATTCAGGTACCCCGTTCTATGATTCTTCTCCAAACTTTATTAAAGATATTCAGACAATTCTTAATGGTTATTTTGGAGGAACAACAAGAGTAATAGCTCCATTTTTGGATTATTCTAAATGCCAAGTCTATGAATATTCTATTAAAAATGAAGTACCTATTGAATTAACATACAGTTGTGAATTAGGAAGAATAAAACCGTGTGGAAACTGCCTTTCATGTATTGACAGGAGGCTATTAAATGAATCAACACCTAGCTAAAATTCGGAATATTAGAACAATAAAATATAATACCCCTATTCTAGTGCCATCTTTCTCAAGCAAAGGCTTTCCTCATGTTAAAGAGTTACATAACTACCTTAAAGAAAAACTTACTGAGGTATCCCTTATAAGCACATATGATTTGCATTATGAATATTTAGAACTTGATCAAATTTATGAATCAGATATTTTAATTGTGGATAGTGGTGGATATGAGAGAAATCAAGAACATGATATTTCTGACGTTTATAACTCTTTTTACATAGCGAAGGAATGGAATGAAACTTTATATGAAAAACAAGTTAGAAAGCTACATCCTATTACAGATATATTATTAGTTAATTTTGATTACCAAGAAGCATATCCACTTAAAAAACAAGTTCAATTTGCTCAAAAAAACTTTGAGAAATTCCCTGAATTTGCATCTGACTTCTTATGTAAACCAGTTTCGAACAATAAATTCTTTATAGATGTTGATAATTTAACTAAATCTATTGATCTTCTTTCATCTTTTGACGTAGTGGGCTTTACAGAAAAGGAATTAGGAAATTCCATATTTGACAGAGGCACAAGCATTTATAGAATTAGGAAAGCTTTGATGCATGCGGGATTAGATACACCTATTCATATTTTTGGATGTGTTGATCCTTTGTCAATCGTATTATATTTTTTATGTGGAGCTGATATTTTTGATGGCTTATCTTGGCTACGCTTTTCTTTTAAAAATGGTACTCCAACATATCTAAATCACTATGCATTAAGTCATGGACTGTGGGATAGGCCAGATAACGAAGTGAAGATAATGGGATATCTTGAAAATTTAGAATTACTATCTAAATTGAAGAGTCAATTGACTTTATTTACTCAATCCTCTGATTGGGAAGAACTACATTTAAAATCAAGAGAAGTTCAAGAACTTAAACATATTCTTGCAAGGATAATCAAAAATTATGAGTAGAGGGGGCAGAGCAATGGGAGGCGGTGGTGGTTATAATATTCCCTCTAAGACGCTCAGTCAATTAGAACAAGAAAAACAAGATAGGATAAATCAAGAAAAGCTTGAAGCAGATATAAATCAACATATTAAAGATTATTTCCAAAGAATCAACAATCGTGATGTTGATGGAATTAATCGCCATTTAGAAACAATAAAAAGTGCTCTTGAAAAAGATATTGAAGGCTTTGTTGACTTAAAGTTTGGTGGCTCAATAATTAAAAGTACTTATTCAAAAGGAATAAGTGACGTTGATATGTTAGTCCAAATTAATAATAGCCATTTAAGAACAGCCAAACCTATTGAAGTTTTACATCATTTTAAAGAGCAAATACAAAAGAGATTACCTAAGACAGAAGTAGAAATTGGGAAATTGGCTATAACTGTAAAGTTTGCATCTGGTCATGAAATTCAATTACTGCCTAGCATCAAAACGGAAACAGGTTATCGTATTCCGCGACCAGGGGAAAACAAATGGAGCAATGTAATTAGACCAAGTAAATTTGCTGAGAAATTAACTAATATTAATAAATCTAATGGTAATAAGGTAGTACCCCTAATCAAATTAATGAAAAACATTAATGCTAGTTTGCCTGAACAGAGACAATTATCAGGATATCACCTTGAATCACTTGCTATAGATGCTTTTAAAAATCCAGCTAATACACCTAAAACATATAGAGGAATGATTGAACATTTCTGTCGTCATGCTCAAGGTGCTGTCTTAAAACCAATTACTGATAGCACAGGGCAATCTGTCCATGTTGATACTTACTTAGGCAATGCAGGAAGTTCTGATCGAAAAAAAGCAAGTAATACATTTAAGCAATTACTTAAAAAGATGGATAAAGCAAACTCTCTGAATGCATGGAAAGACATTCTAGGTGAAAAATAAATAATCTTCTCTTTTCCTTTTATAAGGAAAAGAGAAGATTATTTATTTAATTAGAAAGATGAACTCTTTTTCTACCTAATTGATGATGTATTTGAATTAAAGAATGAAATGCCACTAGCAGCATTAATCGATCTTAGGTTTAAATAAGTTCATAAGCAAAAACTAAAAAGCAGCCAAAATATATTATTTTGGCTGCTTTTTAGCAAAGTTGAACAACTAGATAAGTTGATTCTAACATTATATTTCTCTTTTGTATATTTTTACGAGGTAACCGCACATGAAAAGTGAGATGATGAAGAATTATTCTTCAATTTCAAATAAATCCTCTAATGATACTCCTAGAGCTTTAGCGATTTTAAATAGATGCCAATCAATATGCTGATTATTTCGATCGAATCGTGAAATACTTGATTGGGGAACCCCTGACATTTCAGACAATTTCATTTGTGTCAGCCCTCTTTCTTTCATTAAAGCATTCAATCTAGGTTTTACAACGAACATGGGAATCCCTCCTAAATTAAGATTTAACCATTATACACTATACACAACCGAATAAATATAAGGAAATCATTTACAACCCATTACCCACTAATGTATAATGGGTAAAAATAGAGAATTAAATTTTGGGGGTGCTAAAAATGAAGGTGAAAGAAAGCTATTATCGCTCTGTTCTGCGTCATTTTTTGAAGCATCCTAATGAGCATTTAAAAAATATGAATGATGATTGCGAAGAAGAATACGAAAGAATTGTTAGTAATGCTGCTTGGAGTGAAAACTTTTACGTGTGAAGAATTAGGAGGTTTTACTACATTTTTAAATTCTAAATGTGTAGTAAAACCCAAAAAGGAGCTGGTTTTATGAAAGTGAAAACAACAGAGCCTGGGTATCTTGCAAAACAAAAAGCAAAAGGGAAAACTTATTTATTTATAAAAAAAACCTATCGTGAAGGAAAAAAGGTGAGAAGTAAATCTCTATACAGTTTCGGGTCCATGCCGGAGGCCCTTGAACGTCTTTATTGGCTTCGCGATCATCCAGACTGTTTTCCAAAGGATTTGGAGAAAAAAGGTTTTACACTTGCTCATGTATATAAGTGGGTTTTAGCCATTGAAATAAGACAAAAAGAAAATGGAGCACCATTCGATGTGTTTAATTGATTAATTATCAAAGTCAAAGGAGCGAGATCGTATGAATGTTGAAGAAATAAAAAAGAAGTTAACTACCCAAAACTTCAGGGAATGTGGGCTATGTCTTTTTATCGATTAATAAATTTTTATGGGAAAGGAACCCGTTTTGATAATTGACTCTAAAGGCAATAGAAACAAAAAACACCTAATTAAAAGGCGGTAGGGAGTTTTTTCTGCTTGTAGCAAGAGTTTCGAATGTATGCTTCTTCGCATCTTGATTAGTTTTTTTAAGTGATAAAAAATATTCTATTTAGGGAAGTTTTCTAGAAAATAGAAAAAAACCACTGGACCTAGGGACTGACCCCTGATTTCGAGACAGGGATCAAAACACCTTTTAAACAGCCAGTTGTCGGTATTGTACCGGTGACTGGTTGTTTAGTTTCGTTTGAATACGGATATGGTTATAATAAGTAATGTAGCTTTCGACAGTTTGTTCTACGATGGCAGTCGTAGTACATGTTAACTCGTCGAGGTAAAACGTTTCAGACTTTAGGCTGGAATGAAACGATTCAATGGAGGCATTATCTGCAGGTGTCCCTTTGCGGGACATACTCATGATGATGCCTCTTTCTTTGACTTTTCGTTGATATGCATATGATGTGTAAACCGAACCTTGGTCGCTATGCAAGGTACATCCCTGAGGTAAAGGAGGGAGTTGACTTAATGTATCTAAAACAAACTCTACGTTTTGACAATCACTCACTGAATACGCAATGATTTCGCCATTAAATAAATCTTGAATACTTGAAAGATACAACTGTTTAGGTCCAAAAGGCAAGTAGGTAATATCGGTAACCAGCTTTTGAAGAGGGCGCTCTGCTCGGAAATTACGATTTAACACGTTTTCTGCAACCTGATAAGGTTGTCCTGTTTGTTTCCGTTTCTTCCTTTTAACTCGGCATTGCCAACCGTATTTCTGCATGACACGCTGCACTGTTTTATGGTTGATATGCATGGTTTGATTGAGTAACGCTGTAATTTTTCGATAGCCATATCGAAATTTATGTTTACGGCACTGTTCACCAACTTTTCCTTCTATCCATTTCTTTCTCTTTGTTTCTTCTCCTTGCTCATGTTTCTGCCAACGATAATAAGTTGATCGAGAAATACCCAGACACTGACAGATTTGAGAGATAGGCAGTTTCTCTTTTAATTCTTCTACTAAGTTCAATACAACTTCTGGTACCACTCCCTTTCCAACTCTTTGTACTTTTTTAAGACTTCAATCTGTTGTTTTAAATATCGATTTTCAGCTTCTAACTTTGATGGAGTATCTTGAGAATGAGCCCCTTTTCGAGGGGTGTATGTTTGCCCAACGGGCTGTGCCAGGCGATAGGATTCTCCATTTCTATGCCACCTCATCCATGTTTTGAGCTGTGTATAGTTGCGGATCTGTAAAGTTTCCATAACTTCTTTGATTGGTACTCCTGCCAATCTCATTTCAATTGCTTTTAATTTCACTTCTACTGGATAGCTCACTCTTCTTCCCATAGAAAAAACACCTCCAAGTTATTGTTAGGTACTACATACCCGTTTTTTACTTAAAGGTGTTTTTTTATTTGTCTCGCTCTATGGGGTCAGTCCCCTATACAGTGGCTTTTTCTGTTCGTTCAAAGCAGAAAATGAACAAAACCCATAAAGTGTTTTGTCATTGATTAGATTATACCATGTTCTGGAATTTATGGGTATCGAAACTTCTATGAATCACATTATGTTAACTTCCTTTTCATATACTATATAGCCTAAAAACAGAGAAAGCCACCGGATAAAGTAGTTTTTTCTATGCTTTTTGAATAGTAATCGTTAGCTGGTGCCTCACGACGTCTTGTTTAGTTTGTTTAACATATAACATAGTTATTAATTTTATGAGGATCTCTATTGGGTTTTTCTTCATCAAAAGATATACAAGGAAGCCTAATAATAAAAAAAGGTTTTTACACTAGAACCTCAAAAAATTACAACTCTTATATTAAAATGTTCTATATAATGAATGATATAAAGTTAAACAGTGAGGAGATAGTTTAATGATAGGACCACGTATACGAACACTAAGGGCTGAAAAGAATATATCACTTTCACAACTTGCAGAACGATCTAAGGTTACTAAATCTTATCTCAGTCAAATTGAGCGTAATATCTGTAATAACCCATCAATTGAATTTGTTGAAAAGGTAGCTGTTGCTCTTAATGTAAATCCAGAAGTATTGTTAGGATGGGGACAAAATAAAGATGAAATTTCAAATATAGATAACCATTTTTCATATGTGAAAAAGTGTTTACTTACTATAGATGATAAACAGCTTAAAGAATTAAAAGACTATATTGATTTTACTTTATGGAAAAGGGATAAAAAAATAAACGATTAAAACTAGGGATTACCTTGGTTTTTATCCATTTACTTAAATATGAGAATTTTTAAAGAAATATTTCAAGTATGTATCCTAAGATATCCATTTTCACCATAAATAACGTAGGTCTAAAAATAATAGTCGTTAGATAAATGAAAAATATTTAAATGTATAAAAGATTAATAACTTTAGACTTGAACAATAAATAATGATTTGTTTTATATTATGAATAAGAGTAATAATTGACGTATTTTATAAAAAAATAGTTTAATAATTACTTAACTTGTAGAAAAACTGCGTATTTGTCGTCAGGTAGAGTAGATAGTGAAACTAATATTTTTATAAGATCGTTTATTCATTTACTGTTTTATATAAAATAAATTAGTTTTTTATTTTAGATTTAATTCACGTTATTTAAAACTCATTAAAATTAAATACTTATAGATTTATTGTTTGTTTGTCGTATATATAACAATTTCTTAGAAGAGAAATAGAAGATAGATTCGTATAGGATAAAAAGTAAAAGTTCATATTTGTCGTCACTAAGAGTAAACAATAAAACTATTATTTTTATAAGTTAGTTTGTTGATTTACTTCTCTATATAAAAGACGTTTATTTTTTATTTTTCGATTTAATTTATCTTATTAAAAATACATTAAATTTAAATATTTATAAATTTTCTGTTTGGTTATCGTGAATATAACAATTTCTCAAAAGAGAAGTAGAAGATAGATTAGTATATGCTAAGAAGTAAAAGAACTAATTTATTGTAAATAAGAGTAAATGGTAAAACTATAAATATTATAAAATTGCAATAAGGAGGAATAAGGAAATATCTACGTTGATATGAAATAAAAAGAGTTATATTAACCACAGTCAAAGTAAGGCTATATAAAGCAAGATTCTGACTGGAAGAGAGGTATAAGTAGTAAGATAGAGATCTTTTATCTGGATTTTATATGTAAAAAAGGTTAATTTCCTATACTATTAGTATTATTGATTTATGGTTTTTAAAATCAACTAATATACGATGATTAATATTTGTTCTACATCTTTGGGGCCTGTTATTTTGCTTACTGTTTTTTCGTTTTGGAAGGTTAGGGATAACTATTGGCAACGTTTCTAGAAAAAATTAAACAACCCGAGTCCATATGAACATAGACTCTGGGTTGCTTAAATATCTTCTGTATTTAAATTTGTCTTAGTGAACAAAAAATATTTGTTGTTTTACAGTAGCCCTCTCTTGTGTATATTCTACGCAACCCAACAATTTTTAACTTTTCATCATCATTGAAAACTAAGTATTAAAAATCTATTTATTATACGTTTACAAATTCCAAATTGCTAATACTTTCTCTACCGATGGAATCATAAATAATATTTGTTTTTTGAACATGTTTTAAATCATAGCAGTTTCTTCCATCTAATATGATTGGGGTTTTCATTAATTTACCGTATTTACTTATTTCAAAATCCTTTACTTCCTTCCACTCGGTAAAAATAAAGCATATATCTGCATCAATTAAAGTATCCTCTATAGTATCACAATAAGTAATTTCATTTGGATAAATCTTTTTGAAGTTGTTTACTCCTACAGGATCCCAAGCTTTAATATTTGCGCCATCTTCCAGCATTAATGGAATATTAACTAGAGAAGGTGCCTCCCTTAAATCATCTGTTCCAGGTTTAAAGGTTAACCCTAGAATAGCAACCGTCAGTCCACTTAAATTATTAAAATATTTTCGGGATTTCTTTATAAGTTTTACTTTTTGGTTTTCATTTACATCGATAGTTGCTCTAATAGTTTTTAACTCATAGTCGTGGAAATTACCTAACCAATGTAATGCTTTTGTATCTTTTGGGAAACAAGAACCACCATATCCGATTCCTGAGTTTAAAAACTTGTCTCCAATCCTTTGGTCATATCCCATTCCTTTAGTAACATCATCAATATTCGCGCCAATTATTTCACATAAATTAGCAATTTCATTAATGAAGGAGATTTTAAGAGCAAGGAAATCATTTGAAGCATATTTAATCATTTCAGCACTTCGTCTATTTGTAACTAAAATAGGAGCCCCAAAATCTTTATAAACTTCGGTTAAAATATTACCTGCAATTTTTTCTTCTACTCCAATAACTATCCGGGATGAATGTAAAGTATCTCTAACTGCTGTCCCCTGTGCTAAAAATTCAGGATTTGAAGCAACATAAACATTAACATTATTTGTAAGATTAATTTTGATAAATTTCTCTATTTTATCGTTTGTTCCAATTGGTACAGTTGACTTTATGACA